>DBWK01000092.1:56096-61703 GCA_002308875.1 Treponema sp. UBA1240 | reverse complement strand
CGGTTATAATTTTATATATAAATAATATTAATATGTAATCTCATTTACGGAATAGTGTAGTCTTTTTCGAGGAACCTTTACTCTTGTTTTTTTTCATAATTTTCCATATTATTCTCTCGCTATGGAATTTACACAGGAAACCATTGACGCTTTAACAGTCAATGAAGTTGAAATAATGAAAAAAATCGCGGAATCACTGGGAATACGCGTTTCTCAGGTTTCTGCCGTCATATCACTTGTTAATGAGGGATGCACAATTCCCTTTATTGCCAGATACCGAAAAGAAGCACACGGTTCTTTGGACGAAGTTCAGGTACGTGACTGCGACCACAACTTTAAGTCGCTTTTGAACCTCGAAAACCGCAGACTTGAGATTGTCCGGGGCATTTTTGCAGCCGGAAAACTTACCGACGCTCTCTATGAAAACGTAATGAAAGCCTCAACAATGACCGAGCTTGAAGACTTGTGGGCACCGTTCAAAAAGAAAAAGAAAACCCGCGGTATGATTGCCTGTGAAAGAGGGCTTGAACCGCTTGCCGAGATTATGCTCTCCGCAGATGACGTAACCGTAGAAAAAGAAGCTGAAAAATACATCGTAACAAACAGCGAAAACGAGGAACTTAACGTTCCCGACGTTGCCGCCGCGATTGCGGGCGCAAAGGATATTATTGCCGAACGCGTTGCGCAGGATACTGACAACCGTGCAAAGATTCACGATTTTTACCTTGGAACCGGTACTATAAAAGTTAAAGGCATAGGCGACGAAGAAGTAATGAAAACTTCCGTTTATCAGATGTACTGGGATTATTCCGAAGCGCTTAATCAGATAAAACCGCACAGAATCCTTGCAATTAACCGCGGTGAGCGCGAAGAAAAACTGGAAGTAACGATTGACGTTGACCTTGACGGTGCCATTGATTTGCTCAAAAAGCGCACAACCATCAACAACAAATATCACGGCGAGGCAATTGAAGAAGGCGTTGTCCGTCTCTTGTCGCCCGCCGTTGTTCGTGAAATCCGCGGCGACCAGAGTGATGCGGCGGATGAACATGGAATTGGTGTTTTCAGCGAAAACCTCAAGAATCTGCTCATGCAGCAGCCAATAAAGGGAACGAGAGTTCTCGGTGTTGACCCCGGTATTAGAACCGGAACAAAATGTGCCGCGCTCGATGAAACAGGCAAGTATCTGGGCTACTTCCTTATTAAGCAGGTTGCTGACCCGACCGGTTCCGCCATGGCAATAAAAGAAGCCATAAAAAAGTATGATATACAACTTGTAGCCATCGGCAACGGAACAGGAAGCCATGAAGTACAGGAGATTGTTGCAAAGGTTATCGGCGAGTTCTTTCCGAATGTTATGTACACAGTTGTAGATGAGTCAGGCGCATCGGTTTATTCCGCCTCGGATACGGCGCGTGAGGAGTTCCCCGATTTGGATCTTACCGTTCGCGGTGCAATCTCTATGGGAAGAAGACTTCAGGATCCGCTTGCCGAGCTTGTAAAGATAGATCCGAAGGCAATCGGAGTAGGGCTTTATCAGCACGACGTAAACCAGAAAAAGCTTTCGGAAACATTGGACGAAGTTGTAAGTACCGTTGTAAATCAGGTTGGTGTTAATCTGAACACGGCTTCGTACCACCTTTTGAAGTATGTTTCGGGAATCAACGGTTCTCTTGCAAAAAAAATCGTTAATTACCGCAATGAGCACGGCAAAATAACCAGCCGCGAAGATCTGCGCAAGATTGACGGCATGGGACCAAAAAGTTTTGAACAGTGCGCCGGATTTTTGAAAATTCCTGAAAGCGCCAATCCTTTGGACAATACCTGGGTTCACCCGGAAAACTATGAGGCGGCTTCGGCTGTTTATGATTTTGTACATAACAATGCTGATATTACTTCCGACGCCAAAAAGCAAATAAAAGAAAAATACAACCTCGGTGAGCAGACAATAAACGATATTGTTGATGAGCTTAAAAAGCCCAACCGAGACCCGCGCGATGAGTTCCCAAAGCCCATAATGCAAAAAGGTGTAGTTACCTTTGAAGACCTTAAGGAAGGTATGATTGTTACCGGAAAGATTAAGAACGTAGTTGATTTTGGCGCATTTGTGGATTTGGGCATAAAGGAAACGGCCCTGCTTCATATTTCGGAGTTGAGCGACACCTATGTTTCGGATCCGATGGAAGTTCTCAAGGTTGGTGACATTAAAGAATGCCGCATAATCGGACTGGATCCAGACCGCAGACGTATAAGCCTCTCGCTTAAAACGCAGTCTTCCGGTGCAAATGCCACTGCAAGACCTAAGCCCGAAGGACACGCAAAACGTGTTGTTGCGGTAAAAAGAGCTGTCCCTGCCGGTGCCAAAAAGCCGCAGCCCAAAGAACGTTACAGTGGCAGTGATGACGGAATGAGCTATAATCCGTTTGCCGCACTGCTTAAAAAATAAGAACAAAAGAGGCATAGTATGAAAGACCCGCGAATCCAGAAACTTGCTCACATGCTTGTTACTCATTCCATTAAGGCAAAAAAGGGCGAAAAAGTCCTTATACAGAATAATAATGTTCAGCCGGAACTTATAAAGGCTCTGATCCGTGAGATTTATGCTGTCGGGGCGTATCCTTTTGTTTCGTTAAAAGACATTTCCGTAGAACGCGAACTTATGCTCGGTGCTTCGGAAGAACAGCTTAAAATCCGTGCCGACATAGAAGCGCATGAAATGGAACTTATGGACTGCTTTATCGGATTCCGTTCCATGCAGAATCTTTACGCACAGTGCGATGTTCCCGCCGAAAAAATGGCTATGTACGACAAACTGTACTACGAACCCGTTCACATGCAGCGGAGGCTTCATCATACGCGCTGGGTTGTTCTCCGTTATCCTACGGCGGCAATGGCACAGCTTTCGGAAATGAGCGAAGAAGCTTTTGAAGACTTCTTTTTTGATGTATGCTGTCTTGATTATTCAAAAATGTCAAAAGCAATGGATGCGCTTGTAGCTTTGATGGAAAAAACCGATAAAGTGCGCATCGTTGCTCCCGCAACTACAACGTGTGCAGGAACCGATATCAGCTTTTCAATAAAAGGCCTGCCTGCCATAAAATGCGACGGTTCATGCAACATTCCTGACGGCGAGGTTTATACCGCGCCTGTAAAGAACAGCGTAAACGGCAGAATCAGTTATAATACGCACAGCCTTGAGGGCGGCTTTTTGTACGACAACATCTCATTTGAGTTTAAAGACGGAAAGATAGTCAAAGCAACAGCCAACGACACGGAACGTATAAACCATGTTCTTGATACCGACGAAGGTGCAAGATACATAGGAGAGTTTGCTATCGGCGTTAATCCTTATATCCTGTACCCGATGAAAGAAACTTTGTTTGACGAGAAAATAGCCGGTTCAATACACTTTACGCCCGGTAATTCTTATGATGATTGCGACAACGGCAACCATTCCGCCGTTCACTGGGATTTGGTGCTTATCCAGCGTCCCGAATTCGGCGGCGGTGAAATTTATTTTGATGACGTTTTAATCCGGAAAGACGGTCTTTTTGTTCATCCTGATCTTAAAGGACTCAATCCTGACAACCTGAAATAGGTTTTTGCGAAATCATCGTAAGAAGATATTCTTATTTGACAACAAAATGAAGTTATGATATTTTATAAACTAGTTGGTATTTTCTTTAAAATTAATTATAGAAAAGACCAATGAAGTTAGTTTGGGGGTGAGGTTATGCCGACCTTATTATATGCAGTTCTCCCACTAGCTGGAATTATTCTTGGATGGACTATTCGCTGGCTGTATGCCAGATTTCAACTATCTGCGTCCGAACAAAGGGCGGAGCGTGTAAAGCAGGATGCTGTAAGAGAAGCAGAGGCTCAAAAAAAAGAAATTTTATTAGAAGCGAAAGATCAACTTATTCGGGAAAGAACCCAGCAGGAGAGGGAAAATCGGGAACGACGCAGTGAATTGCAGCGTTATGAACGCAGGTTAATGCAGAAAGAAGAAACTTTGGACAAGCGTGTTCAGGGTTTGGATAAACAGGAAGAAGATTTGGTTGAGCGCGAAAAACAGATTGCCAACCGCGAAGTCTATCTTTCTACCGAAGAAGAAAAGTACCGGCAGGAACTGGAAAAAATCTCCGGTTTGACAGCTCAGGAAGCTAAAACACTGATAATTCAGGACCTTGAAAACGAGGCCCGCCATGATGCTCAGGCATTGCTTAATAAAATAGAACAGGAAGCTCAGCTTTCTTCCGAAAAAAAAGCAAAAGATATTCTTGTTACAACAATTCAGCGTATTGCTACAGAAGTTACAAGCGACATTACAATAGCAACTGTTTCACTTCCAAGCGACGAAATGAAAGGTCGTATTATCGGACGTGAAGGTCGCAACATCAGAACTATCGAAACGCTTACAGGTGTTGATATTATTATCGATGATACACCGGAAGCCGTTGTTATTTCGTGCTTTGACCCTGTTCGCAAGGAAATCGCGAGGGTTGCGCTTGAACGGCTCGTTTCCGACGGTCGTATTCATCCCGCCAGAATTGAAGAAGTTGTTCAGAAAGTTACCCGCGAAATTCAGCAGAAGATTTACGAAGAGGGCGAAAAAGTTCTTTTTGATTTGGGAATAAACAACATGAGCCAGGAAGGCGTACGCGCCCTTGGACGTTTGTATTTCCGCACGAGTTACGGACAGAATGTGCTTACACACTCAAAAGAAGTTGCACTTATTGCGGGTATGATTGCTTCCGAAATCGGTGCAAACCGTGAGCTTGCAAAACGTGCTGCTGTTCTGCACGATATCGGTAAGGGGGCGGAATCTGATTCTGACCAGAACCATGCAGAAGTTGGTATGGAAATGGTTCGTAAGATGGGCGAGGATGCAAGAATTATTAATGCAGTCGGTGCCCACCATAACGACATTGAGCCTTCAAGCATTGAGGCAATAATCGTTCAGATTGCGGATGCAATTTCCGCTGCAAGACCGGGTGCCCGCCGCGAAACGATGGACAACTACGTTAAGCGTCTTGAAAATCTGGAACAGCTAGCCGAAAGCTTTAATGGTGTTGAAAAAGCATACGCGATTCAGGCTGGTCGTGAACTGCGTGTGCTTGTAAATAACGAAAAGATTCCTGACATAGAGGTTAAGGATCTGGCACGGAGCATTGCAAAGCAGATCGAAACTGACTTGCGGTATCCGGGTAGAATTAAAATAACGATGATACGCGAAACTCGTATCGTAGAATACGCCAGATAGGCTGGAAAAAGGGGACATTGACTTGTTCCCTTTTTTTATTTATGCTGAATCCGTTATTGAGAGTGAGGGGTATATGCAGGTCGCAATTTTTTTCGGTTCAAAATCAGATACAGATATAATGAAAAAAGCTTCCGCCGTATTGAAGGATTTTGGCGTTACATATGAAGCATATATTCTTTCCGCACACAGAAGCGGAGAACTTCTCGACAAGACAATTAAAGAAGTTGAACAAAAAGGCGCAGAAGTAATTATTGCAGGTGCGGGGCTTGCAGCTCATCTGCCGGGTGTTATCGCCGCAAAAACAGTTCTGCCTGTTATTGGAATTCCTTTGGAGTGTTATTCAA
>DBWK01000092.1:14805-55968 GCA_002308875.1 Treponema sp. UBA1240 | reverse complement strand
TAAAGAAAAAGCTTGTGGAATTCAGACAAAAACTCGCAAAAGATGCCGAAGAAAACGGCGGAAAAGGTGTTGACCTTTAATCATATTCAGCTGAAACAAATAATAGGGGTAAAACATGATTGACTACAGACAGTCCGGTGTTGACATTGAAGAGGGCTACAAAGCCGTCGGCAAATATAAGGCGCACGCCAAACGGACGCAAATCCCCGGCGTTCTTAACGGACTGGGAAGTTTTGCCGGAATGTTCCAGGTCCCTGCCGGAATGAAGAACCCTGTAATGGTTTCGGGCACGGATGGTGTAGGTACAAAACTCGACATAGCTTTCAGCATGAAAAAATATGACACGGTTGGTATTGACTGTGTTGCAATGAGCGTAAACGACATTCTTTGTACAGGCGCAAAACCCCTGTATTTTTTGGATTACATTGCCTGTGGCAGTCTGGATTCTGATATTGCCGCCGATTTGGTAAAAGGTGTTGCCGACGGCTGTGTTGATTCCGACTGTGCTCTGCTCGGCGGAGAAACAGCAGAAATGCCGGGATTCTATGACAAAGGAAAATATGATATAGCCGGTTTTGGAGTTGGAATTGTTGACAAAGATGAAATAATTACCGGTGAAAAAATAAAAGAGGGTGATGTTCTTATAGGCTTGTCTTCTACCGGTGTACATTCAAACGGCTTTTCGCTTGTGCGCAAGCTTGTGACCGATTATGACACACCTTTTGAAAACTCAACTATAGGCCAGGTTCTGCTTGAGCCGACAAGAATATACGTAAAACCTGTTCTTGCAGTACTGGAAAAGTGCCGTTCAGCCGTTCACGGTATGGCTCACATAACAGGCGGCGGTTTTTACGAAAATATTCCGCGCATGTATACTGACAAATACCTTGTTTCGGTAATCAATAAGGGCAGCTGGAAAATTCCTTCTATTTTTGCGGAATTGGAAAGACGCGGCGCAAATCCTGACAGAATGTTTAATACGTTTAATATGGGTATCGGGCTGGTTATGGCTGTTGAAGCTTCGGAAGCTGACGCAGTTGTAAAAGCGATTGAAGACTTTGCAGCTTCCAGGGATGCCGGTCGGAATTCAACTCTTAAAGCATACAAAATCGGTTATGTAAGCCGTTCTGCCGAAGAAGCGGATACGCAGCAAAAAGCCGTTTTGTTCAAGTAAACATTATGGAAAAGTTACAGACAGCGGTTCTTGTTTCCGGCGGCGGAACAAACCTGCAGGCTTTAATCGACAACGAAAAATCAGACGCAAACTGTCCGTATCATATTGCGCTGGTCGTATCCAGTTCTTCAAAAGCGTATGCGCTTGAAAGGGCAAAAACAGCCGGAATCCCTGCGTTTGTTGCAAGTGCAACTTCCATACTTGGTGCGGAAAAAGTAAAATCTGCAAGCCGCGATGAAAAACGTTTTGCAATTTCTGCAAAGGTTTTGGACTATTGCCATGAATATCACATTGAAGCGATTGTTCTTGCCGGTTTTTTAACTGTTCTCGGCGGTAATATAATAGAAGAATATTCCAATAAAATAATAAACCTTCATCCTGCTCTGCTACCCAAATTCGGCGGCGTAGGCATGTACGGACACAATGTGCATGAGGCGGTTCTCTCCGCCGGCGAAAAAGAATCGGGTTGTACGATACATTTGGTTGATGCCGGATGTGATACAGGCAAAATTCTGCTTAAAAAGACTGTTCCGGTTATGCCCGGTGACACTCCCGAAACTTTGTATGCACGAATCGCACCTCATGAGCATAAGGCAATGGTTGAAGGGCTTGTTTTGCTTGCTCATGACTTAAAGCACTGTTAGTTTTGTGTTTTGCTGAAAAGTCCGCCTGCCTTTGAAAAAGTTTTTTCTATATAAGCAGCTTCGCCTTCGGATAATGCCGCTCTTGAAAGTATGGAGCGCCAGAAAAGTTCCATATCCTCTTTACCGGCAATTTTGAAAAAGCCCATCTTCTGTAAATTTGAAGAAATACTTTCGATTGTTTTGTTGAGCCGCTTGTTTGTTACAGGAATGTATCCCTGTGAAAGATTTGTAGAACTTCTGAAAAGCTCATAGCAGATAATCTGTACCGCATGTGAAAGATTAAGCGAACCGTCGCGTCCGTTTGCTGGAATCGTGAGACCAGCGTTGCATTCCGACAGTTCCTCGTCTGTAAGTCCTGTTCTTTCATTACCGAATACAATGCCGATTGGTCCTTGCGGAATCTGATTGCACCGCTGAATAAAGTCTTCCGGCAGTAAAAGCCATTCTTTGCGGTTTTTACCGCGTCTGCGCGTTGTGCCTGCAGTCCATACGCAGTCTGCAACAGCTTCTTTCAGGGTGGAACAGAATCGGGCGTTGTTCCATATATCCTGTGCATGCACGGAAAGAATGGAAACCTGTTCTTCATTGTAGTCTTCCTTGCTGCCGACAATAACCAGATCTTTAAGCGCCATGTTTTTCATTGCCCTGCAGACTGAACCTATGTTACGGCTTTCTGCCGGTCGGCAAAGAATAATTCTTGATTTTTCAGTGTTCGTCATCTTTATCATTATAGTCTTTTTTTATTGTGTTGTGAATTTAAATATTTTGGAGATTTGTGATATTTATGTAGATATTTGTATTGCTTTTGATATATTAGAGGGAGTATAATGTAATTGTTTAATAACATTTCTTGGAGCTTCTATGTCTACTACTGCTGATAAATTTCACAACATGTCATTACTAAAGAAAATGGTCGCATTCCTTATTCCGGGAATGGTATTGTTTTGCCTTGCATTTATTTTTGCGGTAAATGTGGCTGTTGAAAACGGTCTCGAAGAATATTTTGCGGAATCACTGGAATCAAAATATGAAGCTTTCAGAATGCAGATGGAAAATGACAGAATATTATTGATAAATCATATTTCCAATACACCTGAAGATTTAGAAACTGCTTTGGAGGTTGGAAGCGCAAGTGCGTTGAACAGTTATTATAACATTGTTAAAGGCGGCACAAAAGTCAACAATGTGTATATACTGGATGAGGCAGGTACGGTTTTATATACAACAAATCCTGCGTTAGATCATTCTTCTATATTCCAAAACAAGAGTATATATCAAAGTATTAACGGTCTTTCGATAAAATCGGCTATGTCACAGTTGTGCTATTTGAATGAGAATGTTTCTCTGGTAGCAATTAACCCTGTATCTCTGCCCGCGTTAAAGGGGTATGTGGTTTTTGAAGAAATTATTTCACAGGATCAAACTGTAGATAATTTTAAGGCTATGTTGGATTGTGAAGTAACTGTTTTTTATGATGATGTGCGAATTGCAACTTCCATTATGAAAGACGGACAGCGTGCTGACGGAACAAAGTTGAACAATGATTCAATTTACAATCAGGTTTACAATGAACGAAAACCGTATTACGGTAAAAATATAATTCAGGGTGCCAACTATCTTACGGTTTATATTCCTCTTGATTTTATAGGTGATAAAGTAAATGCGATGTTCTTTATAGGAATGCCGATTTCTGCGATAGGCCAAACAAAGTCTCTTCTTTTGAAGGTAATCATACCAGTTCTTATAGCTACAAGTGTTGTTATTATTGCACTGGTTCTTATTGTACTGATTCAACTTATGATAAAACCGCTGCGGCTTGCTGCATCGGCAATTAACGGTTTAGCTTCCGGCGATGCTGATTTGACCTTCCGCATTGACAACCAGCACCATGATGAAATAGGGCGTTTGTGTCGTGATATTGATGTATTCCTTGAAAACCAGCAAAGCATGATCCGCGACCTTAAAACCGCGGAAAATAAACTTGGAGCAATAGGTGAGAATCTCACAACGGCATCCGTTCAATCGGCAAGCGCAATAACAGAGATTATGGCGAACATAGAGGGAGTCCGGAATCAGACAAGACATCAATCTTCTGCGATTGATACGGCAAATGGTGAAATGGAGAATTCCCTTAATGCGGTAAATAAACTTGAAACACTTATCCAGAATCAGTCTTCCGGTATTGTTGAATCATCAGCTTCAATTGAAGAAATGCTTGGAAATATTGCGTCAGTAACACAGTCTGTTCAAAAAATGAGCGGAGAGTTCCAAGCTTTGACTGAAGTAACTGGCGAAGGTTATAAAAAGCAGTCTGAAGCTGATGCAAAGATTATGGAAATGGCAAATCAGTCACAGCTTTTGGTTGAAGCGAACTCCGTTATTGCCCGCATTGCTTCGCAAACGAACCTGCTTGCAATGAATGCGGCTATTGAAGCGGCTCATGCTGGGGATGCCGGTGCAGGTTTTTCGGTTGTTGCAGATGAAATTCGTTCTCTTGCGGAAAACTCGAGCAGACAGTCACATGCAATTGGTCAGGAACTTAAGCAGATTACCGCGACAATTCAGGAAGTAGTTAAAACTTCACGCCAGTCAAAGGATGCGTTTGTTTTAATTACCGAAAAATTGAACGGAACTAACAATCTTGTAAATGAAATTGATTCGGCCATGGCACAACAGAATGATACTTCAAAGGAAGTTCTTTCCGCTTTGCGCGATATAAATACCGCTACCGCCGATGTTCAGGAAATGTCAAAAACTATGCAGAATGCTACGCAGAAGACGCATGAAGAAATGTTGAATTTGACGCAGATAACTGCTACTGTAAGCGGCAGTATGGATGAAATGGCTAATGGTGCTTCAGAAATTAATAATTCTGCACAGGCTGTTTCGAATATGGCAATAGAAACACGCGACAATATTTCTTCCATGGAATCGTTAATAGGAAGATTCAAAGTTTAGTTTTATGGCCAAAACGACAACAAAACAAATAATGTTTGACATTTTTTTAGTGTCCGGTGTATACTTTTACTGCATTTAAAGATGTTTAATCGATTGTTACGGGAGTTAAAGTAATATGGCAAATAATGATGATATAGTACCTGGTTTTAACGAAGAAAGAGATGACAGTTTGCGGATTACTTTGGAGCGACCGGAAGGTAGCAGTTCCTGTGTTGTTTTGTATTTGAACGGTTATATTGACACATATAATTCCGCGTTTTTCCAGAAGAGAGTTTCCAAAGTTGTTGAAAGCGGGCTTGTAGACCTCATTTTCAATTGCGCTGCCTTAAATTATGTTTCATCAACGGGTATTGGTTGTTTTACTGCTTTCTTAAAAATGGTAAAGCCTAAAGGCGGTGATGTTGTTCTTCTTGATATTCAGCCAAAAGTTTATGAGGTTTTCCAGTTGTTGGGATTTTCTCAGTTCTTTAATATCAAGGACAGTCTTTCGGATGCTGTTGCGTTCTTTGTTCAGGAATCTGCGGAAACAACCCAGATTTTCCCGAAAGTATTTACCTGTCCTGTATGTTCAAAAAAACTGAAGGCTACAAAGCCCGGACGGTTCAGATGTTCTGAATGTAAATCCATTCTTGCGATAGATGACCAGGGTGAAGTTTCACTGGGATAATCAAGTACTTTTCCAGAAAAAAACCGAAGTTTTCTTCGGTTTTTTTTTATGTGTAACAAATGTTAATAACTTGTGGAAAACTTTTTTGTCAAGACAGATTAAAAAAGTAAAACAGGACTGTTATTTGTAATAAAAGGCATGTATTTTTGAGCGATTTCTTTAGTAATAATTAAATCTATATATTATAACAAATTATATTTTCTTATTTTATAACGAAAAGCTTTTGTCAATACTCGAAAACTAAAAAAATCTTTAAAAAATAAAATTTATACAAATTCTTGATGGGTATAAGTTGTGGATAACTTGTAGATTGTCACCGGTGGACTTTTAAGATTTACTTTATTATACTTCATTTTCAGATGAATATAGTTCTTTTTGCAGAAAATGAATTGAGCAAACCTTTGAACAGCAGAGATTCTCGGTATCAGCACATTGTGCGGATTCTTCACAAAACACAGGGTGATGAATTTGAAGCGGGTGTTATTAACGGCATGGCGGGAAAGGCTGTTATTGTATCGTTGACAAAGGATGAGTTAGTTTTTGATTTTGTGCCTTCACAGGAAAAAAATCCGTTGTTTCCTGTTATACTTATTGTGGGCTTTCCGCGACCTATTCAACTTAAGCGTTTGCTCCGCGATGTTTCCAGCCTTGGTGTGCAGCAGATTCATCTAACGGGAACGGAACTCGGAGAAAAGTCTTATTTAAAATCAACGCTTGTAGAAAGAGGCGCGGCGGAGCAGGGGCTTTTGGACGGCGCTGTGCAGGCAAAATCAACTTTTGTTCCGCAGCTTTTTATGCATGACAACCTGAAGGACAGCATTCAGTCTGTGGAAAATATGTTGAGCGATACTGATTATAAATCTGTAAAACGAATTCTGCTCGATAATATTAAGCCGGAATGCGCTCTCAGCGAGATTGCAAAAAATGGTAGTCTGCAAAACACGCTTGCTGTTATTGCCGTAGGAAGTGAACGCGGTTGGACGGACAATGAACGGCGGATGTTTGTGGAACGCGGGTTTTCTGTGTGCGGTCTTGGTGAACGTGTTCTAAGAACGGAAACGGCTGTTGTTACAGGGGTTTCCCTTGTGTTGGCAGGAATGAATAAAATTTAACAGGAAAGCAAAATGAATCAGGATGAAGTAAAAAAAATGCTGCTTGACCTTGAAAATACGGAACTGGAGTTTTCCGTAACTTTTACAGGCAAGGAAAGCAAAAAAGTAAACGGTCTTTACAAGGTTGATACGCACGAGATTCTGCTGCATACAAAGAATTTTAAAACGGATAATCAGCTTATATATACGGCGATACACGAATATACGCATCACCTCATTGCTGAGCAAAATCCGCTCAAATGCAACGGCAGATGTCATACGAATGAGTTTTGGGCGCGTTTTCACGAGCTGCTTGCAAAGGCGGAACAAAAAGGGCTGTATGTTCTTGGTTTGGAAAATGCTCCTGAGCTGGAAGCGCTGACGGAAAAAATACGAAAGGAATATCTTGAAACGAACGGAAAGCTTATGATTGAATTTGGAAAAGAGCTTTCAAAGGCGTACCAGTTATGTCAGGATGCAGGTATACGCTACGAGGACTACTTGGACAGGGTTCTCCAGCTTCCACGTGCGGCGGCAAAATCAATTACAAAAATTGCCTCTGTTTCTCCTTCTCCTGCGCTCGGTTTTGACAATATGAAGCTTGTAAGTTCTCTTCCGGCCGCCAAACAAAAAGAAGCGGAATCTGAGCTGCTTGCCGGAAGAAGTCCTGATACAGTACGTGCAATTATGAGGAAAAAGTCCGAAACTGTGGATAAAAAAGCGGCGCTTGAAAAAGAAAAGCACAGAATAGAAAAAACTATTCAGCAGCTTTCACAACGTTTGGAATTAATAGAAGAAAACCTCGCCAGTCTGTAGTTTGTTTTGGTTGAAAAAAACGCGCTAACTCTATATTATAACAAATAAATGTGAGGATTTTATGCCTATAAAAGTACAAGCTGATTTGCCTGCCTGTTCCATTCTCGAAGCTGAAAATATCTTTGTTATGACGGAACAAAGGGCTGTTAAACAGGATATTCGTCCTCTAAAAATTGCTATTGTAAATCTCATGCCGACTAAGGTTGCTACGGAAACTCAGCTTTTGCGCCTTTTGGCAAATACACCGCTTCAGGTTGAAATCTCTCTCGTCCGTATGGAAAGCCATGAATCTAAAAATACCGGCAATGATCACCTTGAAAAATTCTATATTCCATCTTCCGAAATACTGAAAAACAAATATGACGGTATGATAATAACAGGGGCTCCTGTTGAACAGATTCCTTTTGAGCAGGTAGATTACTGGGAAGAGCTTACTACCATAATGAACTATGCTTCCAAAAACGTTTTCAGTACTCTGTATATTTGTTGGGGAGCTTTTGCCGGTTTGTACTATCATTATGGAATCCCCAAATACAGTCTTGATAAAAAAATGTTCGGCGTTTTTCAGCACAAACGTGTTGTTAAGAACGATCCGCTGCTGCGCGGTTTTGATGACCGTTTCCCTTCTCCACAGTCACGGCATACCGAAGTGCATAAAGAAGATATTTTGAAAAATCATGATTTGCAGATTCTTGCCGAATCTGAGCATTCCGGTATCCTTCTTGTAAAATCGCTGGATAACCGTCGTATATTTATGACCGGACACTTGGAATATGATACGGAAACACTTGGTGCCGAATATTTCAGAGATATAAGTCAGCACAAAAAAATTGATATGCCTGTAAATTATTTCCCCTGCGATAATCCTGAGAACCGTCCTGTTTCAACATGGCGCAGTCATGCACATCTGTTTTTTTCAAACTGGCTGAACTATTACGTTTATCAGGAAACTCCTTACGAGCTTGAAAAAATATGAGCGAAACAAAAAAATCCAAAACCGCTTCGTTTTTTTCGTTCTTTTCGGTAAAAAGGCTGCTGTTTGTTTTTATAATGTATGTGGTGCTGATTGTTGTTCTTTTTAACTTTGTTTACATAGAACAATACCGGTTAAAAGAAGATGTTTTTACCACAAATGCCGGATTTTTTGCTGACGAAATAGAAACAATTCTTACAGAAGAATACAACGTTTTTTCCGGCAGAATACAGAATTTGGATTATGATGTAAAAGAAATTCTGAGTGAAAAATATGTACTTAAAAATATTTTTTGTTTTTCAGCCGATGGAAGTTTTAAAAAATCTGATTCCACAGATCCGTTTATTCTTTCTCTTTTGCTGAATCAGCTGGATTTTTCAAAAACGGAACAAAAACTCAAGTTTATAGGGATAATTGACGGCGAGGATTGTTTGCCGTTTATTATTGTGCCTGCAAATTCAAACTTTTATGTTGTTCAACTAGAAACTTTGTTTTTTACGCAGTTTTTGCCGCGATTCAACTATAAATCTGTGGACTTGATGCTTTTTTCAAATGAAGCGGACTTGGTATATGGCAAAGTTGCAAGGCAGAACTTGCCCGCAAAAAAAATTTTTGTAAGTAGAAATGTTACTTCGTTTAATTTGAATATTGTTTTTTCATTGAATAAATCTGAAATTGTAGTAGGCATTCTGCCTTATTTTATAATTATTTCCGTTGTTACGTTCCTTATCGTTCTTTTTTCGTTCACCATATTTTTTTATCTGTACAAACGACTTGACCTGCCGCTTGAAAAAATGGCTGAACAATGTCTGCAGATAAACAAAAACGGAATTATTCCTAATTTTGAGACTTCCGAAAACAAACCTCTGGCGATTTTGGCGGATACCTTGAACGAAACGTTCGCTTCTGTTGCAGCCTATCAAAAAAACCTTGAAATAATGGCATTTACGGATCCGCTTTTGGGAATCGGTAATCGCAGCGCCTGTATACGTGACATAGAGGGTTTTATCAAAAAAGGTGAAAAAGATTTTTCTATTTTTATGGTTGATATTGTCGACTTTGGTCAGTTTAACGAATTGTTTTCATCTAAAACAGGCGACATAATTCTGCGGAAAACAGCCGAAATGATGGAGACGATTCCGAATTGTACCACATACCGCTATGACGGTGATGTGTTCCTGCTGCTTTCGCACGGTGCGGAAGGAACAAAAGCCGAAGAAATCCTCTACACACTTAAGAAATTTTTCTCTGAGCCCGTAAAACTTGCTACCGGTTCTTTTTCCGTAACAATGAACAGCGGCAGGGCGGATTATCCTGATCACGGCTCCACGTCATCGGAATTACTAAGAAACTGCAAAACGGCGCTTAAGTATTCAAAATCGCTGCAGGAAGCAAATATTTGTATTGTGTACAATGAAATAATAAATGATGCGATTTGCCGTACTAAAATGGTAAAAGAATTTGTAATTGATGCGATAAAAACAGAAAAGAACATAGAAGTTGCATATCAGCCGGTGTATTCAACAAAGCAGGAAAAATTTACGCAGTTGGAAGCTCTACTGCGCATAAAAAATGAGCGTATAAAGATAGATCCTGCGGAAGCCGTACAAATTGCGGAAGAAAACGGATTAATTGCAAAGCTTGGTGCAATAGTACTGAAAAAGGTTTGCGAGTTTGCCAAGGAACTGCGAAAACGCAATTCCGACATTGAATTGATTTCCATAAATTTGTCGATTATTCAGCTTTTGCAGCATGATTTTGACAAAACGCTTCCTGCGATTATAGAAGAATCTGAAGTTCCTTTTTCGTTTTTTGCGTTTGAAGTTACCGAAGATTCAAAATTGTATTCATTTGAAACAGTTCTTGAAAAGCTGAATTTCCTAAAAAAGCAGGGTTTTCATCTGACGCTTGACAATTTTGGTTCAGTTTACAGCGGTTTGAATTATTTATCGGAGTTGCCCGTTGATTCCATAAAAATCGATAAAAAACTTATTGTAAAGATGATAACATCGCCTCAGCACAATATGCTTATAAAATCCGTTGTTGATATATGCAGGAATTTTAATCTGCGGATTGTGATTGAAGGAATTGAATCGCAGCAAACACTTGATGCCGTAAAATCTCTTGATGCTGATTATATACAAGGATTTTATCAGTCGATGCCTATGTATCCGGCAAGAGTATTCGCTTTTATGGATGAAAACCGCTATCTTGAATCGAACAAAAAATCCGCTACTTAAAGCAAACGTCTACTTCAAACGGTCCGTGCTTTGTTACGAACGGAATTGCAATGACGGGGTAGTTACGCGGCCATGAAATTACGTGGTTTCTGCCCGAAACTGTGACCGGCGGTGAAACCTTGAGATTAACGTCAGGAATCATAGAAACTGCGTTTCCTGCAATGATGTTTGTAAATTCACTTACAAGACCTGTAGCCATTTCTTCCTGTTCGTCTTTGTTTGCAACAGTCATTCCTGAAAGTTCAAGCATTTTGAGTGATAGGATTTTATGCAGTCTGAAAGCAACAATTCCGTTGTAATCTCCTGTTATGCCCAAAAGACCTGAAATTTCCCACGGATGTCCCATATCAACTTGCAAAAGATATGGTTCTTTGTTTGTGGGAGCAATTGAAAACATACTCTCAAATGTACTGAGTCCGGCAGATAAAAACGGGTTTATTATCTTTGCGTTCATAACTCGAATTATAGCACAGAATTATTATATTGCAACTGAAAATAATATTTTTGGAGATTTTAGGCTTATTTGCAGCAATCCAGAATAATTTTTACGCACTGGTCTATACCGAGTTTGGAAGAACACAGACAAAGGTCGTAATTATCCGCATTGCCAAAATCTTTGTTTGTAAAGTATGAACAGTATTTGCGTCTGGCTTTGTCAACGCTTTTGATGTGTTCCGCGATTTTTGACTCGGATTCATCGGGCATTTTTTCCGCCTTAAGTCGCTGAAGCCTCCAGTAATCCGCTGCATGAATAAAGATATGAAGTGTGTTGTCATATTCAGAAAGTATGCTGTTTGCGTTTCTTCCGACTATAACGCAGTTGCCGGCTTCGGCTATCTGTTTTATGATTTTTTTCTGCGATTCATAAAAGCGTTCTTCAAGTGGTGCGTTGTACAAATCGAACAGGCTCTGCGTAAAGCCGAATATTACAGGAGCTTTTTCGTCCATGTTTATAAGAGTTTGCGGACTTGCGTTTGTTGCGCGGGCTGCATTGATAATTAGTTCTTTGTCCGCGTAATGATAGCCGAGTGTTTCTGCTATCCGCTTTCCTATTTCACCGCCGCCTGCACCGAATTCTCTGCTTATTGTAATGATTTTTTTCAAACGGAAACTCCTTTTTGCTACAGTACTTTGTTCAAGAATGAGATAGTACGTTCCTGTTTTGGATGCAACAGAAGTTCTTCCGGCGTTCCTTCTTCGATAATGTATCCGCCGTCCATGAAAATGATTCTGTCTGCAACTTCTCTTGCAAAGCCCATTTCGTGCGTAACTACAACCATTGTAATTCCGCCTTTTGCCAGTTCCTTCATTACCTGTAGAACTTCGCCTACCATTTCGGGGTCGAGGGCGGATGTTGGTTCATCAAAAAGCATTATGGACGGATTCATAGCCAAAGCCCTTGCAATGGCGACCCTTTGTTTTTGTCCGCCCGAAAGCTGCTGAGGATATGCTTCCGCTTTTGATTCAAGTCCGACTCGTGTTAAAAGCTTCATTCCCTGTTCATGTGCTTCTTCTTTTGTCATTTTTTTCAGTTTTACAGGCGCAAGCATTATGTTTTCAATGACGGTCATATTTGGGAACAGATTAAAGTGTTGGAATACCATTCCTATGTTCTCTCGGATTTTGTTTATGTTCTCGTGTTTGTTGTTTATATCCGTATTGTTTATGATAATTTTGCCTGCCGTGCTGTTCTCAAGTTTGTTAAGACAGCGCAGAAACGTTGATTTGCCGCTTCCTGAAGGACCGATAACAACGATTACCTCGCCTTCGTATACGTCAATGTTTATATCTTTTAAAACTTCGAGAGAACCGAAATTCTTTTTAAGGTTTTCTACATGTATTTTTACTGTTTTTTCCATATTCTTATTCCTCAGCTTATTTGTTTTCGATATTTATTTTATGTTCAATTTTTTTTGCGATTCTGCTCAGTGTAACAATTACAATCATATACATTATGCCTACGATTGCCCATGTTTGCAGACTTTTGAACGTATTGCCCGAAATGGTTTTTCCCATGTTTGTAAGTTCCGGGTAACCTATTACGGCAAGAATAGATGTGTCTTTCAGTGTTATTATGAATTGGTTGATTATTGAGGGAATCATAACCTTAAAAGCCTGCGGCAGGATAACATTCTTCATGCTTGTGCCGTATGTGAGACCGAGACTTCTTGCGGCTTCCATCTGTCCTTTGTCTATGCTTTGGATTCCTGCCCGGATTATTTCTGCCATATATGCACCGCAGTTCATTGAAAGGGCGATTGTTCCCGCCTGAAGTGCCGGCAGCTTGAATGTGTTCACGCCCATCATTTTTATTGCCTGCGGAACGCCAAAGTAAATAAAATAAGCAAGTACGATAAGAGGAACTCCACGAATGGCATCTACATAGACCGTTCCGATTATGTTAAGCACTTTTATACGGCTTACGTTGCAAAGCGCAAAAATCAAACCTATAACCATTGCAAAAAGCAGGGCAAGCAATGTAAGCAGCATTGTATTGCCCAGAGAGCGCAACAGCATAAGTGAATATGTTTGTAATATAGAAATCATTCGTTGAATTCCTTGCGTTCGGTGAAAATTCCGCCTGAATACGGAAAATTGTACTCAGGCGGTAAAAATTTATTTAAGATATTTGTCCAGAATCTTCTGATATTTGCCGTTTGCCTTTATGTTTTTAAGACCTGTGTTGAACATATCCAAAAGTGCTCTGTTGTTTTCGTTCATAATCGCAAAACCGTAAGGAGCACCTTCGCTTTCCATTCCGGCAGGAATTTTAAGTCCAAGACCTGCTGATTTGATATTGTCAGCCATAATAGGTGTATCTTCGCAGCAAGCGGCACTGTTTCCGAGAACAACGTCCTGATACATGGTCGGTGAGTCTTCAAAAACAGTAATAGTAAAGCCGTATTTGTCTTTGAGGCTGTTTGCAAAATCTGCGCCTGCGGTTCCGTTTTTAACAGCTACGTTTTTACCCTTAAGGTCGGCAAAAGTTTTGATAGAACTGTCTTTTGCAACTGCAAAAGTTTGTGTTGCGTTATAGTATCCGTCAGAAAAAATCCAGCCTGATTCAATGCGTGACTGTTTGATTGTTGCACCTGCAATAAGTCCGTCTGCCTGTCCTACCTGAACTGCTGCAACCGCTGCATCCCAACCGAGTGACTGCAAATCATACTTAAAGCCCTGGTCTTCTGCTATTGCCGCAAGAATGTCTACGTCAATACCGACAAATTCGTTTTTTTCATTCGTATATTCAAACGGTCTGAAAACAGTATCTGTAGCAATAATCCATACTTTTCCGTCTGAAGTTTTTGACTGTTTTTTGCATGAAACTACACTGAAAAGCATAAGAACTGCTAAAATTGATAAAAGTAATTTTTTCATAATTATCCTCCAATTTAAATTACATTTTATAATAAGGTAAAAACCTTAATCTATCAAGTTGCTTGATTTTCAAAATATGCTTTTGCGTTGTAAAACGAAATATTTTTTACTATTTCAGAAAGTTTTTCCATGTTGTTGGGAAATTCGCCGTTTTCAACCCATTCGCCGATAAGTCCGCACAGAATGCGCCTGAAATACTCGTGCCGGGGATAGGACAAAAAACTGCGGCTGTCTGTAAGCATTCCGATAAAACTGCTTAACATTCCGAGATTTCCAAGCGTTTTCAGTTGATCACGAATCCCGTCCTTATTGTCCAAAAACCACCAGGCGGCCCCTAACTGAATCTTTCCTGCCGTTGTTTTTTTATTTGCAGGGAGTTTTTCCGTTTCTGCGCTGTCGCCCTGAAAAGCACCCGCTATGGTTGCAAGAGGATAATAGTCTTTGGGATTCAGTGAGTATAAAATTGTTTTTGGCAGGCTGCTTTCCCTGCTCATGTAGCTGAGAAGATTTGCAAGTTTTTCTGTAATCTGATAATCATGTACAGCATCAAAGCCTGTATTTGCTCCTAAAGCTTTAAATGCATTTTTATTGGTGTCGCGGATTACCGAAAGATGCAGCTGCATTGCAATGTTGCGCTGTGAGTATGCGTTTGCAAGCTCTGCAAGCAGGTATGTTTTGTATGCTTCGGCTTCCAAATCCGAAACAGGTTCGTTGTTCAAAGCTTTTTTGAAAACATCGTTCAGAGCTTTTAGGTTCTTGGTGGAATCGCTATGCAGGAAGGCGAACGGCGGAAAATCGAACGCATGATCCGAAACCTTGCAGCCGTTTTCAATAAAAAAATCAAGACGGTCTTTAAGTGCTGCCGTAAGGTCTGTGACGGAAAGAATCTTTTTGTTACAGACAGATTCCAGTCTGCGGATGTATGCGGAAAAAGTGCTTTTTTCAATGGTAAGTGCGTTGTCAGGGCGGAAAGACGGCAAAACCTTTGTTTTTATTTTGCCGATTTTTGCCGTACCTGCCGCTATCTGCCTGTGCCATTCAAGAGAATCCGCAGGATCATCTGTCGTTCCTACCGCATATATGTTGAATTTTTCAAAAATGCCTTTTATGGACAGTTCTTCTGTTTGAAGTATTCGGTTCGCTTTGTTCCATATTTCCGGGGCGGTTTGGAGTGTCAGCGGTTCGTAAATACCGAAATACCGCTGCAATTCAAGATGTGTCCAATGATAAAGCGGATTTCCTATTGAATTTGCGAGTGTTTCGGCCCAAGCCAGGAACTTGTCGTAATCATCCGCTTTTCCTGTTATTATGGCTTCAGAAAAGCCAGCCGCCCGCATCTGCCGCCATTTGTAATGATCTCCTCCGAGCCATATTTCTGTAAGGTTTGAAAATTTTTTATTCTCCGCTATTTCCTTGGGATCAAGGTGACAGTGATAGTCAAAAATAGGCAGGTTCTTTGCAGTTTTATGAAAAAGTTTTTGAGCTGTTTTTGTAGTAAGAAGAAAGTTTTTGTCCATGAATTGTTTCATATTTTTACCGCTTTTATTTTACTATACAATGCTGTACCGTGCAACAACGAATACCGGAGACACTTATATTATTTGCTTTTTGTTTGCATATATTTACAAATAATGACATTTTATGCTAAACTGCTGATGAAAATGGAAGAACTTATCACTTTTGAAGACCTGGGTCTTGATGATGAAAGTCTTGCCGCCGTTGCGGCGAAAGGTTTTGAAAATCCTACTCCAATTCAGGTTCTGGCAATTCCAAGATTGCTGAACGGCGATGCAAACGTTATTGCGCGTGCCCGCACAGGTACAGGAAAAACAGCAGCATTTGGGATTCCCCTTACACAGACTATTCGCAATGATTCCGGTTTTGTTCGGGCTCTTGTACTTACGCCTACACGTGAACTTGCCCTGCAGGTAGGCAAGGAAATTGAATCTCTAGGTGCCGGGAAATATCCTCGTATTGCTACGGTTTACGGCGGTCAGTCCATGAGCGAACAGTTGCGTAAGCTCAAAAACGGTGTTGAAATAGTCGTTGGAACTCCCGGTCGTGTTCAGGATCACTTGGAACGCGGTTCGCTGAAAATCGACAAGATTGATTATTTTATTTTGGATGAAGCGGACGAGATGCTTGACATGGGATTTATTGAAGATATAGAGAATATCTTTGCTTCCGCAAACTCGAACAGCCGTGTTCTGCTTTTTTCAGCAACAATGCCCCCCGCAATAATCAAAATTGCGTCAAAGTTTATGGGCGAATATGAGATCGTTGAAGAAGAGGAACGCCCGGAAGAACCTGTATTGACCGAACAGTACTATTGGGTTGTAAAAGAAAATGAAAAAATAAATGCTCTTGTAAGACTGATTGATATTGCTCCCGATTTTTACGGATTGATTTTTACACAAACAAAGTCGGATGCGGATTATGTTGCGAAGGAACTTGATGAACGTGGTTACGAAGTAGCAGCCCTGCACGGTGATATTCCACAGAGTCAGCGTGAAAAGATTCTTGCCCGATTCAGAAAACGCAAAACGCGGATTCTTGTTGCAACGGATGTTGCGGCGCGCGGCATTGACATTGAAGGCTTGTCGCATGTTGTAAACTATGCGATGCCCTTTGACGGTGCAACCTACATACACAGAATCGGACGCACAGGACGTGCCGGTGCAAAAGGACTTGCATTTACGCTTGTTCGCCCGGAAGAAAGACGTAGGGCCGGATACTTGAAGAATGTTTCGGGTGGTAACCTGAAAGAAGCAAAAGTACCATCTGTGGATGATGTTCTAAAGACAAAGCGTGAAAGGCTTTTTTCCGAAATGATGAAAACGCTTGGAATTACAGAAGCAAAACCTGCTGCTGATTCTGATTTAGAAATAAATACGGAGATTCCCGTACCTGAAACGGAATCCATTGTAAAAGCTGCTTCCGGTCAGTTTGTTAAATTTGCGGAAAAACTGTGCGAAAAACAGAATCCTGTTTCAGTTCTTGCGGCGGTTCTTGAAGAAAACTTCGGAAGACAGCTTGATCCTGACCGCTACGGTTCAGTGGCTTCTTTTTCGGACAATGGTTCTGCGGGAAACGGCAGACAAATTCGCCTGTATGTCGGGCTTGGTCGCCGCGACGGTTTGGGCAGACCCGAAATTGCAGAATTCTTTTCCGATTTGCTGCATATTCCCGGTCGTCTTGTTGATAGAATTGACCTTGCGGAAAACTTTTCGCTGGTAAGTCTGCCTACTGATGCTGCTATGCGTGCGTTAGCTCTGTGCAAAAAGAACCGGGGGCTTCCGCACATGCATATTGACGTAAAGTCGGATGATGGTTTTGCTTCATCAAAAGGTTCGGGCGGCAAACGTGGTGGACGCCGTACCGGAAGCGGAAGAAGTTTGGGAAAGACTGATAAAAAGGAAAAATTCAGCGACTCTTTTTCACGAAAACGTTCCGGAAAAATGGATATGCTTCCGCTTCAGCACCGGACATCGGACGCAAGCCTTTACAAAAAACGCTGACTTTTTACTATAGCAGCTTTTGCAGGCGTGTAACGGCATCTGCAATGCTTTCGTAGTCAAAAACATCGGATGCTTTTTTGATATCCGCCAGTGCCGTTGAAAAAGGTTCTCCCCATGAAAAGGCGGATATTTCTTCAAGAATGTCTTCTATCGCAATGATGTCGGTATTAACGGCGCGGTCAAACAGGACAGGCGCTTTTTGCCGGAGCATATCAATTGAACCTGCTTCTTTTGTCTTGTCGCTTCCGTTATTCGTCTCAAAAAGATATTTGTTGATGTTTTGGATTGTCATCGAAAGCTGCAGCAGAAATGCATCAATGTTCTCTTTGATGAATTTTGTGTTTTTCTGCCTGCCGGCTTCTTCAAATTTGAGTGCAAAAGCCGAAAGCGTTTCCGCGCCTATGTTTGCCGCCGCACCTTTTACGGCGTGCGCATAGATTGTAAAAAGTTCAAGATCATTGTTTTCAAAACAGTCACGTAATTGTAGGATTTTGTTTTCGGAATCTAATATAAACGTTGTAAGAATATCGTGGTATATGTCGATGTTGTTTCCGGCAAAAGTTAATCCAATGTTAAAGTTTATGTCGGGAATATAATTGTGTCCTGTTATTTCGCTTTGCGGACTGTTACGGAGAGATATTTTCTTTATTTTGTCTTCCGGCAGCCATCTTTGTAAAATATCAAACAACTTGTTCTGTTCAATCGGTTTTGAAAGAAAATCGTTCAGTCCTTCTGAAACAAACATTTCTTTCATGCCGCTGAGCGCATTCGCTGTAAGTGCAATTACGGGAACACTGCCTTTTGTTCCGGGGAGCGTTCTTATTGCATGTGTTGTATCAACGCCGTCCATTTCGGGCATCATGTGATCCATAAAGACAAGATCATATTCATTCTGTTTTATTTTTGACAGTGCCTCAAAACCGGAATTGGCAAGATCCGCCTGTATGTTGTATATCTTTAAAAGACCCGCCGCAACTTTAAGATTGACTGTATTGTCGTCTACTACCAGTATTCGGGCATCCGGTGCTGAAATTGAGTACTTTTGTTCTGATTCAAGTACAGCCTGTGCAATTTCGTTTGTTTCGCATCCGAATACATTTGACAATTGCATACTTGTAACAGGAAGCGAAACAATAAGCAAATCCTTGTCGTACTGAAAATCGCTGCTGCCCTCCGCAATAACAGCGAATCTTATTGTGGACTTTTGTTGTTTTGCTTCTATGAACAGCTTGTGGTAGTGTATTGAAGAAACCAACACAAATTCGTATTCGGAGATTTTGCCGGTAGTAAAAAGGTTTTCAAAACTCTTAAAGTCGGTGATTACCGTGTATGTGCATATCAGGTCATCAAGCAGTATTGTAATGTTGTCCGCAAAAACTTTCCGAGGTTCATAAAGAATAATCTTTTTGTCTTTTGTTCTGTTGCTGAAGATGATTTTTTCGTCGGAAACTTTTTTTTGCTTAAGTGTTACGGTAAATGTTGAGCCTTTGCCGTATTCGCTGTCAACCGTAACCTCGCCGTCCATCATCTCGGCAAGCTGCTTTGTTATTGAGAGTCCTAGACCTGTTCCTTCTATATTGCGGTTGCGTTTTGTATCGACACGTGAGAACAGCACGAACAATTTTTCAAAATCTTCTTTTTTTATGCCTATACCGGTGTCTTTTACGCTTATGCTCAGGCTGACGTTTTCGCTGTTATCAGCAATCTTTCGTATTGTGAGTGATATGTTTCCTTCTTTTGTGTATTTGACCGCATTGCTCAAAAGATTATTGAGTATCTGCTTGATACGCTTTTCATCACCAAACAGAAACCGTGGCAGTTCAGGATCTATACGAACAAAAAAAGCGAGTTTTTTTTCGTTTGCTCTGAGTTTTATGACAGCTATAACGTCCTGAACAACGGATTCCAGATCGTATTTTGCAGGAACAAGCTCAAGTTTGCCGGACTCAATTTTTGAAATATCCAGAATGTCGTTGATAATTCCAAGAAGACTGCGTGTTGAATTGTTTATGTCGTTAGCGTATTCCTTTATGGCAGGCGGCAGATCTTCAAACAGAATCAGTTCCGACATACCAAGAATCGCGTTCATCGGAGTTCTTATTTCGTGGCTCATGTTAGCGAGGAAATTCGATTTTGCCTTTGTCGCAGAAAGTGCGATTTCTTTTGTTTCTATAAGTGATTTTGAAATTTCATCCTGAATTATCTGTGAAACAAAGATGTGCGCGCATGTTTTAAGTATGTTTTCTTCATCCTGTGTAAAAGATTTGGGTTCATGGCAGTTGTCAAAGCAGATAAAACCCCAGAATATTTTGTCGATAATAACCGGAATTGTGATATTTGACTGTGATTCTGCATCACTTGTTTTACAGAACGGCATCAGAGAAGTTGAGTTTCTGATGGTGTTCATAAGACTTTTGTAGTCGGGATTGATCTTCCAGTGCTGTAAAACACCGTCAGTATCCAAAAAAGTTGCATTGCTGTTTATGAATAAAGGCTTTACAAGCGGCGAAGCCCATTCCGCAATTATTGTACAAGCCGTCGGTTCGTCATCATCAGCCTGCCAGTTGATTTTCCACAGGTGGATACGGTCGATTCCCAGTTGCTTTCCAACTATACCAAGTCCGATGTTCAGTCTGTCTGAGAACTTTTCCGCCGAAACTTCCGCAAGTTCACGGGAGGCTTCGTTTACAGAAGACAAGAGCTGGTCTTTTTCCGTTATTTTTTGGATGGTATCAAGCTGAAGAATGTATGCGAGAATCAGGTGACCGCATGTGTTTACAATGTTTTCCTGTGCCGGTGTAAAAATCCTTTCATGGTGGCAGTCACTAACACCAATGTAGCCCCAGTACTCGTTGTGCAGGATAATCTGTATTGTGAGCTGCGAAAGAATGTGCCGTTCGCGCAGGGATCTCCAGTCGACCGGCTTGTCTTTTTCGACACGGCAGTTTTGAAAAATATTTTCCGGCTTCATTCTAAAAGTGACATCCGTATTAGAAAACCGCTTTTTAGTTATCGAACGCAATGGATTTGCAAGTTCATTTTCGGATTCCCAGTGATGCTTGAGTGTAAGCCAGCAACCATTGTCACAGTCTTCGGTTTTTTGCCAGACAAAAACCCTGTCACCGCCTACGGCTTCGCCGATAATGCGAAGGGCTTCGTAAATCCGTTTATCAGGTTCAAGATTATTGTTTTCCGTAAGGATTCGGATTATTTCATTACTGTAGGCAACGATTTTTTCCTGTTTTTTAAATACGAGGTTTTCTTCATATTGCAGTATGTGGATTTGAAAAATGTTTGCACAGTTGTTCAAAAGGTTTTCTTCGTCTTTTGTAAAAGTCCGCTCACGATGACAATCGTCAAAACCGAAAAATCCCCAATAATCGTTGCCCTCGAACAACTGAACAATCATAATGGACTGAATGTTATCCAGTTGTTTTTCCTTCCAACCGCGCGGTTTGTCGCTGATTTTGGCGTTTATAAAGCGCTGTTCCGGCAGCTTTCGGAATTCAATATCCCTGTCCGTCATTATAGTGCCGCCTTTTTGACTGCCCTTGTGATACGGCGGCGCGTTCGGCGATTCCCAGAAAAACGATCTTTCTATCCAGTGTCCTATATCTTCTGAATGAGTTCTCCTGTATAAATAAACCCTGTCAACGTTTACTGCTTCGCCTACGATTCTTAAAGCTTCCGTCATTTTGCTTTTGAACGGAATATCATCTTTCTTTGTCAGTACCAAAATAACTTCTTCTGTTATGGAAAGGAGCTTTTCGTGATATTTGTCACTAACAAATCGTTCGTAATGCAGGGTTCTGGGGTTTCTTCCAGTGTAAAGCAAAAGCAGCCGTTTGAATAAACTTGAAAGAATCAAAGCAGTTTCTTCTTCAAACAGGTGAGATTCAGAAAAGAATAAAAGCCCGAATCCTAAGAAGGAATTGCTGAATAAAACAGGAATAATAATTTTGTCGTTTTCAAATTGTATCTGGAATATTTCGCCTGAAAGAATTTTGTCCAGTTGCTGCAAGAATTGCTTTTCAAAGTTTATATGGATTGAATATTTTTCTTTTGTACTGTTTTGTGTGATGTTTGTACAGCTTGTTATGCATTGACAGAGAAAGGTGTTGTTGTCTGCAGGTTTGTTTTCCCATATCTGTATTGCCTCACATTCAGTAATACCTGTCATTATGTTCAGAACTTCGCTTACTGAAGCGGTGTCTGGAGAAGAAGACAACGAATCTATAAGAGTAGAGACTGTATGAAAAATAGATGCAATTTTGTTTTTTTCACCAGACATAAAAATACTATATACCATTCTTTTAACTTTTTAAAGTAAATCTCTAAAAAGTTAATTTTCATTATTTTAATGTTATTTTTATCGGGCAGTGGTCTGAACCGGTTATGTCCTTAAGTATTTCAGAAGATTTTACGTTATCGGTAAATGTGTTGTTCACGCACTGATAGTCAATACGCCATCCGATGTTTTTTTCTCTTGCATGAAAACGGTAGCTCCACCAGGTGTATTGTTCCGGTTCGCTGCAAAAATGCCTGAAAGTGTCACAGTATCCGGCATTAAGAAACTTTTCCATCCAGTCACGTTCTTCGGGCAGGTATCCGGGGTTGCCCTCGTTTGATTTTGGGCGAGCAAGGTCAATTGGTTTGTGTGCTATATTGTAGTCACCGCATAGAACAATGTTGTGATTGTTCGCAACAAGATTGTCGCAGAATTTTAATATGGCATCGCAGAAAGCCAGTTTGTACGGCAGACGTGCTCCCGCATCCTGACTGTTAGGAAAATATGCGCTTATCACGACAAGATTACCGAAAAACGCCGCTAAAATTCTGCCTTCATCGTCAAATTCCGGCAGCTGGGAAACTGTTACTTTGTCAGGCTTAATCCGCGAGTAGATTGCTGTTCCTGAGTAACCGGCTTTTTTTGCGGAAGCCCAGTATGAGTGATATGTTGTTCCGTCTTTTGATAACGGTGAAAGAAGATTATCGGAGAGTTGTTCGGGGGCTGCCTTTGTTTCTTGAATGCAGATAACATCAGCGTCACAGTCTTTTAACCAGTCAATAAAGCCTTTTTTTTCAACGGCGCGGATACCGTTTACGTTCCATGAAATAACAGATTTTACAATGTTTTCAGCCATATAAGTATTCTGAAACATTGTAAAAAAAATGTCCAGCAAAATTTGGAGCGGTAGGTTGTCAATTTTTTGTCGACATTCTTTTTTATTTCTAGTAAAATACCCGTATGAATTTATTTAGAAAAAACGGCGTAAAATCTTTTTGGCCGGTTGCTTTTGTTTTTTGTACGATTTTTGCATTTTTGGCGGTTTTTTCTCCTGCTTTATGGGCGCAGGGGTATAAAGATGAAAATGATAAAACATCCGATACTGTCAACAAAAAAGTAAATTCCGCTCAGTACGCGGAAATGATTCGTTCTGTGTTTTCTTTTGTTGAAGAAAACTACGTTGATGAGCTTGACGCAGAAAAACTGTATGAGGGTGCAATGCGCGGACTTATGGAATCTATCGGTGATCCGCACACTGTTTACCTTGACAGTTCCGAAATGCGTGGAATAAACGATACAACGCACGGTAATTTTGGCGGTGTAGGTCTTTCAATTTCAAAGCCGTTGGTTTCAACTCCCGAAAAACCTGCTTATGTTGAAGTTGCATCTCCTATAGAAGATACACCGGGCTGGAGAGCAGGAATTCAGGCGGGCGATTTGCTTGTTTCGATTGATGGAACAGCAACTCCCGACATTACAATGGAAGAAGTTCTCGGACTTTTGCGGGGCGAAGTGGGCAAGCCTGTTTCAGTAACGGTGCGCCGCGGAAAGAACATAGAATTTACTGTTTCAATGATAAGAGAAGTTATCGAAGTTCCGACCGTAAAATACGGAATGATTGGCTCTGATACAGGTTACATAAGAATTATTGAATTTACACCCCAGACGCCGGAAAGAGTTCAACAAGCTCTCGATTCTTTTGCTGAAGCCGGTTACAAATACCTGCTTATTGATTTGAGAAATAATCCCGGTGGGTTGATTAACAGCGCGGCGCAGGTCGCAGACAAATTTATCAGCGAAGGCGTAATTGTTTCAACACGCGGCAGATACAAGGAAGACACCGTTGTATTCAGCGCTAAAAAGTCAAAAACTACTATTCCAGCAGATATCCCGATTGTTGTTTTGATAAACAAAGGTTCAGCCAGCGCTTCTGAAATTTTGTCAGGTGCGCTGAAAGATCATCACCTTGCGTATCTTGTAGGTGAAAAGACATACGGAAAAGGTTCCGTTCAGCAGGTTGTTCCCCTTAATCTTAACAACGACGGCTTAAAGCTTACCACTGCGCGCTACTATACACCCAGTGATTCTAACATTGATAAGGTTGGTATTCCGCCGGACAGGGAAGTTTTGTTCCCTACTATGTCAGAAGAAGAAGAAAAAGCTTATCAGAATCTTGTTGAAAACTCTGTTGTTGAAAATTACGTTGCAGAACATCCCGGCATGACAAAACAGCAGATTGCTGCTTATGCGCAGGAATTGCAGAAAACTTATGCGCTTGAACTGCGCGTTTTACGGAAGATAATCTCAAATGAAGTATACAGAATCGGTACACAGCCGATTTATGACCTGGATTATGATTTGCAGCTGGTTGAGGCGCTGTCAATTCTACGTAACGAGGATTTTAAAAAGCTGATGAAAAAAACAAAAACAATCAGCGAGTTGCAAGCGGAGGCAAAAGCTGCCGAAAAGGCTGGAGAAGAAAAGAAATAATGCGCCAGTTCATATTGGACAGGGATTTGGATGAATCCGGCAGTGTTACGCTGTCCGGAAAGGATTATAAGTATTTGGTGCAGGTTTTACGGGTTCAGCCCGGTAACCTAATCCCTGTTCGTATGAATAACGGAATTTTGGCGGATTTTGTTGTGGAAGCTGTTGCAAAAAACACGCTTATACTAAAAAAAACGGATTCCGCAATAAAAAAAACGCTTCATAACGAAAGCAGCAGTGGCGCTGTTGGTGGTGTGAGGGCTGAAAACCTCGAGAAAAACGCTGCTATGAGCCGAATTTGGTTGTTGCAGTGTATGCCCAAGTCGTTAAAGCTTGATTCGATTATACGACAGGCGGTGGAAACCGGCGTTGAAAGGATTTTTCCTGTTGTCAGCGACCGTTCCGTTTATGAGAAGGCAAAGGCCGTTGAAAAAAAAGACCGTTGGAACCGTATTGTAAAAGAAGCAAGACAGCAGTCGGCTTCTCCTGTGGAGACCGTTGTGGAAACTCCTGCGGAGATGGCTGTTATGCTTGAAAGAATAAAAACTTTGTTTGAAACGGAAAAATCATTGCGTCCGGGCTTTTCTCCGGTTTCTATTGTTTTAACCGAAACTTGTCTGGAAAAACGCTCACTGCACCAGTGCCTTTGCGGAAAACCTGATTTGGTTGTAATTGCTGTCGGTTCGGAGGGTGGGATAAGTCCTGCTGAAATGCAACTCTTAAGAAGTTGTGATTTTTTACCGATTCATTTTGAAACAAATGTTCTTAGAACAGAAACTGCTGCAATTTATGGAATTTCAGCGGTACAAACACTTATGACGGAGTTCGGTTCATGGCGGTTCAGAGAATAAGTTTGCTTACAGTTCCTGTAGACGTTATAAATCCTGATGATTTGGAAAAAGAAATCTTAGCTTTAACTGAAAAACCCGGTGCAAAGCAAATTGTTTTTTTGTCCATTTGGGATTTGCTTTTTGCACGGGTAAATTCTGATTTTATGATTTGTCTGCAAAATGCGGATCTTGTTCTGCCAGTCTCAAAATCGATCATTTCCGGTGCTTCGTTTTTAAAGCTGGCAGTACCGTTCAGATATAATCCGTTCAACACAATCATATCAATTTTGTCTGTTCTTGATAAACACTACAAAACATTGTATCTTCTGGGCAATCACAAAAAAAGTCTTATGCAGGCGGAACAGAATATCCATTCAACTTTTTCCGGGCTTAGGATTGTTGGCCGGCATGCGGGCTATAATAATAAAACGGTAGAAAAAGATGTTGTTTCTGCCGTTTACAAGGCATCTCCGGCGATGGTTCTGCTCAGTAACGGCGTAAAAGGCGGTTCACGGTGGGTATATGCGCGCAGAAACAGCTTTTCTTCGAGTATATTTTTATACCGCAAAGACATTTTGGATATATTTTCCAACAGAAAAAAGAACGTGTCCGAAAAGCTTTTTTCAAAAGGACTGGAATTCTTACCCGAACTTACAAAAAATCCTTTTAAATTATTATTTATTTTTCCGTATTTATGGTATAAAATATTGTTACTGGTCTATAGAATTACTTCAAAAAATTAAAGTAGAGTAATTTATATACTAAGATCAGCTGTTTTGTTGTTCAACAAACTGTTTGTTTCTGTACAAGGAAAAGCTGTGTCTGAATATATTGTACTGTTTTCCGGTGAAAGTTCGCTTGTTCAGTTTATAGGCGAAACTTTATGTGGATTTAAGGTTGAAACTTTTTCTGAAGTTTTTGATTCTCCCCTGTTTTTTGATACTCACGTCGTGAGGCTGCTACTGGTTGATTTTCTTTACGTGAATGCAGGTTTTAATTCGTTTATCATGCGTCTTAAAGAACGTTTTCATATTCCGGTTGCGGTACTTTCAACAGAGTTTTTCCCGGATTTGTCTGTTTTTACAATAAAAGCCGGATTTGATGACTATATTTTATACCCTGCCAGAAGAGACATATTTGAAACTCGTGTTGAGAAGCTTCTAAAAACAATACTTCCTGCGCCTGCGGAAACTGAACCATTCCAGTCTTTTATAGGTAAAACGCCATGTATATGTTCGTTAAAAGAAAAACTTGCGGAATATGCTAAGGTTGAGCTGCCTGTTTTATTAGAGGGAGAATCCGGTACCGGGAAAACTTTTCTCGCCGAGCTCATTCATCGGAATTCTTCGCGAAAAGGAAAAAAATTCAAAACCATCAATCTGTCACGATTTGACGGTTCTGTTTTTTTCAGTGAACTTGTGGGTTCTGTAAAAGGTGCGTTTACGGATGCTGTTGACAAAAAAGGCTTTATAGAAGAAACGGATGGCGGAACTCTGTTATTTGACGAAATTTCGGAAATGCCCCTAAAATTCCAGGCTCAACTGTTGCATTTGACGGAATCAAACGAAATATGCAGACTTGGTTCTTCCAAAAGCATAAACTTTAATGTTCGTTTTTTGTTTGCAACTAATTCCAATTTGTGTGAAAGAGTAGCCTGCGGATTATTCAGAAGCGATTTGTTTTACCGTATCAATGTATTAAGACTGCGAATTCCCCCTTTAAGAGAAAGACGCGATGATATTCCGCTTTTTATTGAACATTTTTTGAAGGGTACGGGAAAATATCTTGCTCCGGAAAGTTTTTCCAAGCTTTTGGACCATTCCTGGCCTGGCAATGTAAGGGAACTTTTTAACTGCCTGAAAAGGGCGGTCGTTCTTTCTTCCTGCGAAACCGTAATAAGAAGCAATGCGATAGAATTTGATTTATTGTCTTGATTTATAAACATCTTTACGATTTTCAAACATCATAGTATAATGAGCCACTTGCAAAACGCATCCTGTATATGCAGGATTCTTTATTTTTTATAATATATAATTTTATTAAGTTTTGGGGGAATTGTGAGTTCTGGAAGCATTTTTTTAGAGCAGCTGACTAACGGTATATCGCTCGGAAGTATCTATGCGCTGATAGCTTTGGGCTACACTATGGTATACGGTATTGTAATGCTCATTAACTTTGCGCACGGCGATATACTTATGGTCGGAGCGTATGTCGGGTATTTTATTCTGACTGCAATGGCAGCGACGGGAATGCCTTATCTGGCTTTGGCGCTGGCTTTTGCCGGTTCAATGGTTTTTTGCGGTTTTCTTGGAATTATAATTGAAAAATTTGCGTACAGACCTTTAAGGTCTGCTCCCAGACTTAATTCGTTGATTACAGCAATTGCGGTTTCTCTGATTCTGCAGAACGGTATGCGTGTTCTGCCTTTTGTTGGTCCTAACCCAAGACCGTTCCCAGGCGTGATTGAAGGGAAACTTTCGTTAGGAACTTTTTCAATTTCCTATATACAGCTTATTGTTATATGTATTTCAGCCCTGCTTATGATTCTGCTCACAATTCTCATAAACTACACAAAAACCGGAAAAGCAATGCGCGCTGTTTCTTTTGATATGCAGGCGGCCAGCCTCATGGGAATCTCTGTAAACAGAACAATTTCTTTTACGTTTGCGCTTGGTTCAGTTCTTGCTGCAGCCGGCGGAATACTTTATGCAAGTGCATATCCACAGATAGATCCTGTTATGGGTTCTATGCCGGGATTAAAAGCTTTTGTCGCCGCCGTTCTTGGCGGAATAGGTTCCGTTCCTGGGGCAATGCTCGGCGGGTTTATCCTCGGCATTGCGGAAACACTTACAAAGGGCTACATCAATTCTCAGTATGCGGACGCAATTTCATTCTCAATTCTTATAATAATACTTCTTATAAAACCGTCCGGTTTGCTTGGTAAAAAGGTAAGGGTTAAGGTATAAATTATGAAAAAAGATACTCGAAACTTTATTTTGTTGGGAGCAATAGTTCTTTTTGTTGTTTTTGTTCCTACACTTCTTATCAAATTCAGCATTATCGATGCGTACACCGCACAGATTCTGACACTTGGCGGAATAAACGCGATTCTTGCAATAAGCGTAAACATTGTCTGCGGTTTAACAGGACAGCTTTCGTTAGGACAGGCTGGTTTTATGGCAATAGGTTCATATTCCTGCATATTCTTTACTTCTTCACTGGGATTCCCGCTGCCTCTAAGCATTTGTATTGCCGGTTTAATAACGGCGATATTCGGATTTTTAATCGGCTTTCCGACTCTCAAGCTTACCGGCGACTACCTTGCAATTGTAACGCTCGGTTTTGGTGAAATAATCCGTGTTGTTTTTGTAAACCTAAAATCCATTACCGGTGGTGCAAACGGTATGCGTTTTACTACAAAGCTTACCGTTTTTCCTGACTTGGCCTTTTTGACCATTATTGGAACTCTTGTTGCGATTATAATTCTTCTTCAGAATTTTATGCGTTCAACTTACGGACGTGCCATTATGGCTGTTCGTGAAGACGAGATAGCGGCAAATTCAAACGGTGTAGGTGTTTTCAAATACAAGATGACTGGATTTGTAATCGCTTCGTTTGTTGCCGGTATAGGAGGCGCCTTGTATGCGCCTTTTATTGCGTTTGTAAAGCCGGATTTGGCTTCGTTTAACCGCAGTATAGATTATCTGATTTTTGTTGTTCTTGGCGGTATGGGTTCAATAACCGGCTCAGTTGCAGCTGCATTCATTCTTACATACTTGCAGGAATTCCTGAGATTCCTCAGCGACTACCGTCTTTTGATTTATCCGCTTATTCTCATACTTGTAATGCTTTTCAGACCTCAGGGATTGTTGGGAACAAGGGAAATATCTTTTGTCGGCTTGTGGGAAAAACTGACAAAAAAATTACAAAAAAAGGAGAGAGCAAATGCGAAATGACAGTGATTTGCTGCTGCGGGCAAGCGATATCTCAATAATTTTTGGAGGTTTGCGTGCTGTCTCCAATTTTTCATGTGAATTGTACAAAGGCGAACTTGTCGGTTTAATTGGTCCGAACGGTGCAGGGAAAACAACTGTTTTTAATATGCTGTCCGGTATTTATACACCTACTGAAGGTGATATAACTTTTTGGGACAAAAAAGGTGCCGTTCACATGGTGGGCAAAATGCAGCCGTATCAGTTGAACAAAATCGGTATTTCACGAACATTTCAGAACATTCGTCTTTTTAACAATCTTTCCGTTGAGGACAACGTTCGCATAGCACTACATTCTCAAAGAAAAGTTACGCCATTGGACGTTTTGTTCCGAACTCCGCGCTTCCGCAAGGATGAGCAGTTTATGACCGAAAAAACGGATCAGCTTTTGTCAATTTTTCACATATCTGATAAAAAGAATGAGCTCGCCAAGAACCTGCCTTACGGAGAACAGCGCAAACTTGAGATTGTCCGTGCATTAGCGGCAAATCCCAGCCTTCTCCTTTTGGATGAACCTGCCGCGGGTATGAATCCTCAGGAAACCGAAGAACTTATGAAACTCATATCGTTTATTCGTAAAGAGTTTAATCTGACAATTCTTCTTATTGAACACGATATGCACCTTGTAATGGGAATCTGTGAACGGCTCATAGTTCTTGATTACGGAAGAATTATCGCGGCGGGACTGCCGGAAGAAATTCAGAAAGATCCTGCCGTTATAAAGGCGTATTTGGGAGAGGAGGCTGTTATCAATGCTTAAGGTTGAAAATCTTGTTGTTCATTATGGTGCAATTAAAGCTCTGCGCGGAATATCCTTTGAAGTTAATGAGGGCGAAATTATTTCTTTGATTGGCTCAAACGGTGCGGGAAAAACTACAACTCTCCATGCACTTTCCAACATCATAAAAAAGACCGATGGAAAAGTAGTTTTTGAAGATGAAGATATTACTTCACTCCCGGCGGATGCGATTGTAAAAAAAGGCTTGATTCAGGTTCCTGAAGGGCGGCGTATATTTGCGAACCTTACTGTAAAAGAAAATCTTGAGATGGGAGCTTTTACACGTAATGACAAAAAATGCATAAAAGATGATACGGAGCTGGTTTTTGAAAACTTTCCCCGCTTAAAAGAACGTATAAGACAGGTGGCAGGAACTCTTTCCGGTGGTGAACAGCAGATGCTTGCAATCGGTCGAGCCCTTATGTCAAAGCCGCGTCTTTTACTTTTGGATGAACCGTCCATGGGACTTGCTCCTATTCTCGTTGATGAAATTTTTTCGATTATCAAAAAAATCAATGCAAACGGAACTACAATCCTGCTTGTAGAGCAGAACGCTTTTAAGGCACTTGCAATCGCTGACAGGGCTTACGTTCTTGAAACAGGTGTAATTTCTAAGACAGGAAACGCAAAAGATTTACTCGAAGATGATTCCGTTAAAAAAGCGTATTTGGGCGGCTAAAAATATTTGTTGTTTTCTGTGTTTTTGGTGTTATAATTAATTGCAACGGAGGTATGTATGATTATTGCCGGAATTATGACTAAAAATCCTGTTTTTGTCAGCCCTGATTTATCAGTTAATGATACTAAGGCTCTGATGACGAGGGAAAAAATACAAAAGCTCCCTGTTCTTAATAAAAACAACGAGCTTGTAGGAATTGTGACGCAAAAAGAGCTTCTTAACGCGGGTCCAAGCGCAGCAACAACGCTTGATATGTATGAAATCAGCTATCTGCTTTCCAAGCTTAAAGTTGCAAACATTATGAACAAGAATGTTATTTCCGTTCAGGAAACTGAAACGATTGAAGAAGCTGCAAGAATAATGGCGGATAATCATATCGGCTGTCTTCCTGTAATGAAGGGTAAGCTTCTTGTCGGCATAATCACCGAAAGCGATTTGTTCAGAACCTTCGTAGATCTGTTTGGTGCAAGACACGTAGGAATTCGTGTAACGTTCAGTCTTGATGAAAAGCCAGGACAGCTTGCTGTACTTACAAAAGCCATTGCTGATAAAAACGGGAATATCATTTCTCTTGTAACATCCGAAGGCGATGATGTTTCAAAGCGGCGTGTAACCTGCCGAATTGCGGATCTTGATATGGACTCCGTAAAAGCGATTTACAAACAGCTGGATATTAAGATTGAGGACATAAGATAGAGTTTTCTGTTTTTATGAATAAAAGCCGTCTTTTGGGGTGTTAAACCTTATAAAAGGCGGCTTTTTTATTTTTCTATGCTTCTTTCAAATCTGACAGGAGCTTCTCCTGTGAGTGAAAAGCCTTTTATGCTTATATTAACCGGATAGAGTAAAAGAGTTTCCGTTGTGCTGTTTTCAGTATCTGTTGTTTCGAGTTCCGCTTTATAATGCCCTTTCAGCAGTGTTTCACCCTGTAAGGTTCGGAATTCCAATAAAGGTTCGTTATTTATTACTGTTTCGGTTATTATTCCGGAACTGTTTTTTTCGTCATTTGTAATAAAAAATTGTGATTTTTTTATTGTTACCGACATATTGTCCGATGTTGTCCATATTTGACTGTTGCTTTCAATTTGCTTCAAAAGCTGTGAAGCTGTCTGTTCCTTGTATGAATTGGCTTTGAGCGAAATCTTTTTGTAAGTACCGTCCCAGAGTGTTTCTTCCTTTATGTACATTTTTACGTCATCATTTACACGCAGCTTTATCTCATCGAGCCCGTTCAGCGTAATGTTGAACTGACGGATAAGGTTGTTTATTGACTTGCTCATTGATGTTATATGAATACCGTTTTTTGTGAGTGAGCTTGCCGTCCAACCGTAAAGTTCCTGCGTTTTATCAAACGAAAGTATGATTTCTTTGTCGTCCGCATTAAAAAAGATGTAACGCAGATTGTTGCCCGACGAAGGGGTTTTGTACCACAGACCTGAAAGAAAGTTTTCGAATGTTTCCGGTGTTCCATCTAAAATCCGGTTCAATTCGTTCGCCGCTATTTTTTTCCCGTTGACGCGCGTTTGCGAAACTATTACGTATTTTTTCTCGGAAAACGACCAGTCCCACATAGTTTGAATCTGATCCAATGATTCCAAACCGCGGCTTGTGTCCGAGCTGTAAACCCATATCGGAAAGCTTTCGCCCTGAGTTTTGAACATTGAGTAGGCGTCACTACGGTCTGACTGCTGTATAAAGATATTTCCGTCCGTTTTTAAGTCAGCAATCAAATCATAATTGAATTTGAAACGCAAAAAAGAAGACGGTTTATATGCTTTTAGAATTGATTCACCGCTGTTGTTCAAGCCTGTATAGACGAGAACATTGGAGTGGTCGCCGATTAAGTCAGTTATTGAAAATGAGAAAGTGTTTGCCTGCGTAACTCCTGTTTCAATTTCTGAAACGCGTTGGTATTCGGCTTTATCGGAATTGTATATGCCGGTTATCAGAATGACGGATGCAACTCCTGCCCGTTTTATGCTGATAATCTGATCATCAAATGTATCTCCGTTTATATCGGTTGCAATTATATTAAGAAGAATTTCGTTTGGCTGTAGTTTTATGAGGGTTGTTGTTATATCCGCATTTTTTTCGGAAACAGAAACAGTTTCTTCTTCTTCCTGCTCAATATTGGTGACTGGTTTAACCGTTACTGATTTTACAATTTCTTTTTGAACCGGTTGCCTTGTGCGTGTTATGGAAGCAAAAACAATCAAAAAAACAATAACAGCCGCAAATACTGCAACAACAACAAACTTTCTCATCGTATTTACTATACCAGTTTTTGGGGGCTGTGTCGAGATTTTGACAATCGATGTATAACCACAGGTCTATTGACACTCAATCTCTCATTCCCATAAAATGAATATTATGACAGCGAATGAATTACGTTCAAAGTATATTGAATTTTTCAAAAGTAAAGATCATGTAGAGATTTCCGGAAAATCACTCATACCGGAAAATGATCCTTCTGTTCTTTTTACAACAGCGGGAATGCATCCTTTGGTTCCTTTTTTGCTTGGTGAGCCGCATCCTGCCGGAAAAAGACTTACTGATTATCAAAAGTGTATCAGAACAGGTGATATTGATGAAGTTGGTGATCCAAGTCATCTTACTTGTTTTGAAATGCTCGGCAACTGGTCACTCGGTGATTATTTCAAAAAAGAATCAATCGCCTTTTCATACGAGTTTCTTACAAGTCCCAAATGGCTTGCACTTGATCCCGCCAAGCTTTCTGTAACAGTATTTGCAGGCGATGAAAATGCTCCTCGTGACGAAGAATCCGCCGGTTATTGGAAAGCCAACGGAATGCCGGAAGACAAGATTGCGTATCTGCCTGCGAGCGATAACTGGTGGGCTGCAGGCCCTACAGGTCCATGCGGTCCTGATACCGAAATTTTCTACTGGGTGGGCAAAGGCTTGCCTCCGGTTGGTTCAAACAAAGGTACGGATAAAGACAACTGGCTTGAAATTTGGAACAACGTTTTTATGGAATATAACCGCGTTGACGAAAAAACGCTCGTAAAACTACCCAAACAGAACGTTGATACCGGAATGGGGTTGGAAAGAACAAACTGCATTTTGCAGGGCAAAACAAGCGTTTATATGACGGAAGTTTTTCAACCGATTATCAGGACTATTGAAAAACTCTCCGGTTATACATACGGTTCTGACGAAGAAAAGGACAAAAGTGTCCGTATTATTGCGGATCACACAAGGGCTTCCGTTTTTATTCTGGGAGACCCAAAAGCTGTTTCTCCGTCCAATGTGGGTGCCGGTTATGTTTTGCGCCGTTTAATCAGACGAGCTGTCCGTCATGGCAGGAAACTCGGCATAGAAAACGCTTTTCTTGCGGAACTTTCCGTTTCAGTTATTGAGAATTTCAAGAACGCATATCCCGAATTGGAACAAAATGCGGAAAAAATAAAGCAGGAACTCACCGCCGAAGAGAACAAATTCGGACAAACACTACGCAAAGGCGAGGCTGAGTTTGAAAAACTTCTGCCCAATCTGGCGAAAAATCCCAAAAAGGAAATTCCCGGACGTGTTGCATTCCGACTGTATGATACATTCGGATTCCCGATTGAAATTACGGAAGAACTAGCCGCTGAAAACGGATTTACAGTTGACAAGGCAGGTTTTAAGGAAGCCGAGAAAAAGCATCAGGAACTTTCCAGAACTGCTGAGGCAGGAAAAGCAAAAGGCGGACTTGCCGAACAGTCTGAAATGACTATAAAGTACCATACTGCAACACACCTGCTGCAGGCTGCTTTAAAGCGTGTTCTTGGTGATCACGTTGCGCAGAAAGGTTCTAACATTACAAACGAAAGAATGCGATTTGACTTTTCTCATCCAGCTCCAATGACGCAGGATGAAATAAAGCAGGTTGAAAATCTTGTTAATGAGCAAATTTCCCGTAACCTTCCGGTTACAATGGAAATTATGAATTTGGAAGATGCTAAGAAAAGCGGAGCAACTGCACTTTTCGGTGAAAAATATGAAACCAATGTAAAAGTCTATACAATTGGTGATTTTTCAAAGGAAGTTTGCGGCGGTCCGCATGTAACAAATACCGGAATTCTTGGCAAATTTGTAATAAAGAAGGAACAGTCTTCTTCCGCGGGGGTTCGCCGTATAAAGGCTGTTTTGGAATAAAAGTTGCAAAATCTCTGTAACTTTTTATAACCGGTGTTGTTTAATTAATACTGGTTATTATTTTCATGTTAAACTTTATTTAGTTTAATTAAAGAGGTTAAAATGAAAAAATTTTTTGTAACAACTATTGTGCTGTTTGTCTGTGTAGTTTCTCTTTTTGCGCAGAATAATCTTCAACCTTTGGCAACTGTAAAACTCAATAAATCTGAAACTATAACGCTGGGACAGTTAAAAAGCAGGGTTGACCTTTATCAGCGGCAAACCGGAACGACTTTGACTTTTCAGCAGAAAAAAGAAATTCTCAATGCGATGATTGATGAAAAACTGGTTGTTCAGTCTGCTGCAAAAGCAGGAATTACCCTTACGGATGCTCAGGTAAACGAATATTACCTTAATTATCTTGCACAGATGGTTGGCAAACAGGTAACGGAAAATGAATTCGCCGATATGATAAAGACCGAAACCGGAAAAACCTATGAAGTATTTATGAAGGAGCAGACAGGAATGACTGTTGCCGAGTATAAAAAATACCTCAAGGAACAGATGATTGCAAATCAGTATATTCTCAGCCTTAAGGAAAAAGAGGTAAACGCTGTTACAGTATCCGATGATGAAGTCCGCAATTTTTACGAAATTAACAAAACATCTTTCGTTCAGAGCGATACACTCAAAATGCTTCTTGTTATTGCGCAAAAAAACGGAGATCCGTCTGCTGCAAAAACACGTGTTAGCACAATCAACAGTGACTTGAAGGCTAAAAAGACAACTGCTGAAAAAATCAAACAGGGAACAGGTTCCGGTTATGATGCTGGTGATTTTTATGTAGCAAAGAATGCTACAGCTGCTGCACAGCTTGGTATGGACTATAACTCACTGCTCGAAATGTTCAAAAAGGACAAGGGCTTTATTTCTGAAGTTACTGAAACTGACACAGACTTTCAGTTCTGGCAAATTCTTGAAAAACACGGTGCAAAAATGCTTGGTTTGAGCGATGTTGTTCAGCCGGGTACATCTGTAACTGTATATGAGTACATTAAGGAAAATCTTAAAAATCAAAAGCAGTCACAGGTTCTTTCTGCAGGTGTAAGTGAACTTACAAAAACTCTGCGTGCTGATACAAAGAGCTTCAAGATTGAAAAGAAAGATGATGCTTTGGAAAAACTCCTTACCTGGTAGGATTTAAAACAATAGCATAATTTCAACTTGTAAAAACCGTACTGGTTCTGTATAATCAGTACGGATTTTTTTTATTTTGTAGGAGTGATTGTGGCAAGACGTAAAAGTAGAATTATTGCTTTTCAGGCTTTGTATTCCTGGGATGTAAACGCAGCTCCGCTTGATGAATTATTAGAATTTTCCTGGGTAGACAGTGCCGTTTTGGACAGAATGGGTGATGAAAATTTACTTTTTACAAAGCTGTTAATTTCAGGAACAATTGAAAACATTGAAGAAATTGATTCTGTAATAAAAAAACACCTGACTGCCAAATGGAGTTTTGACCGCATAAGCAAAGTGGATTTGGCTGTGCTCCGTGTCAGCGTGTATCCGCTGCTGTATCAAAAAGATATGCCCTCTTCCATAATCATAGATGAAGCCATTGATATTTCAAAAGAATTCGGTTCTGACGATTCTTTTAAATTTATAAACGGAGTTTTGGACAGCGTAAAAAACGCATACAGGTCTGAATAATTATGAAAAAGCTTTTGGCAGTTGTTCTTACAGTTTTTCTTTTTTCTGTTTTTTATTCCTGCAAACAGGAATCGGTGGCTTATTCATTTGCAGGCAGTATGGATCAGATAGATACGCTTATTGTTTCAGGACAGATGAAACAGGCTGCCTCAATGCTGAAAAAATTTTCAAAAAATGCATCTTCCGTTGAAGAATGGCTAGCCCTGTATAAACGTTATATGAAAATCGGCAGAAAGGACGAAGCCGAAAAACTTATAAAAAAAGCTTACTATGCCCATACTGATTTACGCGAATTACGTGCCGTGTATGCGCACTGCCTTATGCAAAAAAACAAGCTTGCGGATGCTGAAAAAGTTGCGCTTCCTTTGGAAGGAACCGCCTACGGTTCAATACTCACGGAAATAAAATTCAAAACCGCCGGTTTGCAGCAGGATTACTTTAAGCCGGAGTTTGTAACAACCTTTAAGGATGCTGCAAGGGTAACACATAACGGTACTTTTTTGCGGAATGCGGCTGTAATTGAGGCGCACGAAGGACGTATACAGGAAGCATACAAGCTTCATCCAGACACCGTTCCGTTTGCTGACCGCAAGTTTTGGGCGGCAATTGCCTACGATGCGGGTGATTTTACACAGTCTTACATAGATTTGGCGGCGTTGGAAGATTCCGCCGAAGTTATGCTTTTGCGGGCGGATGCGGCTCTTTTTTTGGATGAGCAGAAAGCCGCCTATACTTTGTGGTCAAACGCTGTTATTCATGATGAAAAGTTTTCTCCTGTTCCGCTTTACAATTTGTGCCTGTTTGCCAAAAAAAACGGTATGAACCGCCAGTGGGGCGATAACGCGATAAAACTTGTTACCTTTTTTCCTGATTATGCGCCAGGACTGGTTGCGTACGGTGATTATGCGTATTTTTCAAATCATCCCGCAAAAGACGACAGGCTCACAGAAGCTTTACGACGGACAGGACTTAAAACGCTGAAAATGGAAAAAGACTCCGACATGGAAATTGTTCCGGTAGCGGATGCTGTTTCAAGAATGAACGCACAGTTGGAAAAAACTGAAAATCCTCTGTTGCTTGTTGAACGCGCAAAGCTTGAGTGGGAAAATTCAAACAGAAACAACGATGAAAAACTTGTGGACATCTGGCTTTTGATGGAAAAATACCCCGAAAACCAGGCGATAAAAGAATATGCGATTTGGCTTTTGTGTATGCAAAACCGTTTTCCCGAAGCGGAAAACATTTTTCTTGTCAATCTTAACGAAAAATACGGTTCAGTGGATTATATAGAATTAAAGGACAAAATGAGTCCCCGTGAATGTGAATATGCCGCCTTTTTTAAGACGCTTGCTGCTTCAGAACACAGAGAATCCTATGACAATGCCGCTGTTTTATATAATCATATGTTTGCTTCTGCAAATACAACAGTTCCAGCTCTTATGAACTGTGCCGCGATTTTTTATGCAAATACCGATATGCTCAAAGCCGAAGAACTTTTGCTCAAAGCTTCAAAGCTTACCGCAGACCCAAATCTCAAAGCAGAAATTCAATTCCGGCTTGCAAACATATACGTAGCAAAAAAAGCTGAAAAAGACGCTTTAATGTGCTTAACTTATGCACTTTCGCTTAATCCCGGACACGCAAAGGCAAGATTGCTTTTTAAACAGCTGGATTCAAAATAGTTTTTATTGCGGAATTTAAAAAACAGGAGTAAAATATCCGTTAGGAGTCTTTTGTGAATGTTTCATTCAAAGAAAACCTGCGGAAATTTTTCTTTTGTGACGTAAGTATTGTTCTTCTGTGCAGCTTTATTATTCATGCTGTTTCCGTTTTTTATTTCCGCTATTATGGTGATGAGTTCCTTTTCTGGTATAGCATTGTATCAGCTTTTATACATCTGATTCATATTTTGGTGTATAGAAAAATTTCTCACTTTGTTTCATTTGTTATTCTCGTTGTTCAAATCGATTTGTATGCCATACTTTTTACGATTCATACAAAAGTACCCGCAGGTACGGATTTGTTCACGCTGGGGCTTTTGGCGGCGACTTTTCTGCTTACCTATGATCTAAAAAAACCAAAACATTCCTTTTTGTTCACGGCTGTTCCGACCGTACTCGTGAATTTTTTTATGGCTCATCACTACTTTAGGAACAAAACCGATAACCTGCCGTTTCCGCTTTCATTTTACCAAATTCACAATGTCGTGGCATGCGTTCTGATTACTGTTCTTTTGATATATTTGTGTTCGTCCGCGGAACGCAAGCTTATTCTTGCCAACAGAAAGGCTGCTGCAAGGGAAGAAGCCCTGCTTTATGCAGCAAACCATGATTCGCTCACAACGCTGATTAACAGACGCCGTTTGTGGGAACATCTTGCGGCAGCACACAAAACAAAGCAGCGCTTTGGAAAAGAATACTCAATTTGTATATGCGACATCGATAATTTTAAAAGCATAAATGACACTTACGGACACAGCTGCGGTGATGCGGTTCTGCATGATACCGCTGTTTTAATGCACGACAGTATTCCGCCGAACGTTAAAGTCGGACGATGGGGTGGGGAAGAATTCCTTTTTCTGTTTCCGGGAAATACGCAGCAGGTTGTAGACGATATTGAGGCACTACGGGTTTTGATTTCGGAAAATGTGTTGTCATATAAAAACCGCAAATTTACTATTTCAATGACGTTTGGCATTAGTTCTTCCAAGAATTTTAAGCTCACGGACGATGTTCTTGTTGATGCGGATAATTCTCTCAGTGTTGGAAAGAAAACCGGTAAAAACCGCGTTGTTGTTTCAGAGCAGTTTTAGTTGTGCCGCACCATATGGGCTTTGCCGTTTATTGACAAATATGCGGAAAAAGGCGAGAATACAGGAACAGCTTTGAAAATAAAGGTTTATTATGCCGCAGAAAAAAACAAAAAGTATTACTATTCTTGATTCCACACTGCGAGATGGTGCTCAAGGCGAGGGCATAAGTTTTTCTGTTCAGGATAAAATACATATAGTTGAGGCACTTGATGATCTTGGTATAAGCCTTATAGAAGCGGGAAATCCCGGTTCAAATCCAAAAGATTTGGAATTTTTTCAGTATGCGCAGAAAATGGCGTTAAAAAACGCCGCTATTGCTGCATTCGGAGCTACACGGCGCAAAGGCATAACACCGCAGGAAGATATGCAGGTTCAAAGCCTGCTTTCTGCAAATACACAGAATGTGGTCATATTCGGAAAAGCATGGGATTTTCAGGTTACTGAAATTCTCAAGGCAACTTTGGACGAAAACCTTGCTATGATTGGCGAAACTGCCGCGTTTTTAGTCAGTGAAGGTCGAAAGGTCCATTTTGATTCCGAACACTTTTTTGACGCTTGGTTTGCTAACAAAGAATACACTCTTAAAACCCTTGAAGCAGCTGTAAAAAATGGTGTTTCTTCTCTTGTACTATGCGACACAAAAGGCGGCACAATGCCACTTATGGTTTTGCAGGCTGTAAAAGAAGTTACCGAATATTTTGACAAATGGTGCGAAAAAAATCACCGAGAGCCTGTTCAAATCGGTATACACACGCACAACGACTCCGGTTTGGCGGTTGCAAACTCCCTTATGGCGGTAGAAGCCGGCGCAACTCAGATTCAGGGAACTCTGCTCGGTTTTGGCGAACGCACCGGAAATGCAAATCTTTCTACAATTATGGCGGATTTGGAACTAAAGCTTGGTTACAAGTGCCTGCCGGAAGGCAAAATAAGACAGCTCACTTCCGCCGTGCGCCGTGTCGCAGAAATTTCAAACGTAAATCTTGAAAACGGAATGCCTTATGTAGGCACAAACGCTTTTGCGCACAAAGCCGGAATGCACATTGACGCTGTAACAAAAAATCCGGCGGCGTATGAGCACGTTGAACCGGAAAGCGTAGGAAACGACAGGGTTTTCCTTTTGAGCGAAGTTGCCGGTCGTTCAATGATTATTGAAAAAATCCGCAAGTTTGATTCTTCAATAAACAAAAACTCACCGATTGTCGCCGACATCGTAAAACAAGTAAAGCAGATGGAACATGAAGGCTACCAGTTTGAAGGTGCAGACGGCAGTTTTGAACTTCTTGTCCGCAAGATGATAGGCAAGTATCAGCCTTTCTTTAAGCTGCACTATTACAAAACCATCGGTGAAAAACCTTGTGTAGAAAGCACACTTTGTTCGTTTGCCCAGCTTAAGATTGAAGTAGAAAACCAGATAGAAATAACCGCAGGTGAGGGCGATGGTCCTGTTCACGCACTGGATATTGCGCTTAGAAAGGCGCTTGAACGCTTTTATCCGAATGTGCGCGATATCCGCCTGACGGACTATAAAGTCCGTGTTCTTGATTCAAAAAGCGCAACTGCCGCAAAAGTCCGCGTTTTGATTGAAAGTTCCGATGGTGTTGACAGTTGGATAACGGTCGGAGTTTCCGCCGATATTATGGAAGCTTCCTGGTTTGCTTTGGTTGATTCCTTTGAATACAAACTGATAAAAGACGTTGAAAAACGTTTTAAAAAATATCTGTAAATAGGAGAGTTCTGTTATGGTCATTCAGGAAGCCGCAGAAATGTATCTTGAAACAATTTATGTACTTTCAAAAGAGCTGCCAAAAGTTCGTGCTGTTGATATAACAAGAAAAATGGGTTTTTCCAAGCCTACAATCAGTATTCAGATGAGAAAATTCCGCGAAAACGGATATGTTACGGTTAATGATGACGGTGGAATTGTTCTTACACAGCGGGGGCTTGAGATTGCGGAACGCATTTATGAACGCCATGTTGTTATTTCGCAGATT
>DBWK01000092.1:13032-14682 GCA_002308875.1 Treponema sp. UBA1240 | reverse complement strand
TGCGGACATCTTTTACTTAACTGATATTTTTGATATACTTTTCACATGATTAAGAAGCTTGAACAGTTACAGATACGTTTTAATGAATTAGCCGAAGAAATCCAAGATCCGGATTTGCTCAAAGATCCAAAAAAATACAAGGATTTAATGAGGGAACATTCTCATCTTTCTTCCGTAATGGAAGCTTATGAAGAATACAAAACGATACTTAAAGGTATTGAAGATTCCAAAAATATGATTACACACGAGACGGATCACGAACTTAAAGAGATGGCGAGGGAAGAATTAGCTTCGCTTGAAGAAAAGCTTGGTCCGCTTGAAGAAAAAATAAAAATGCTTCTTATTCCGCCGGATCCCTTGGAAGAAAAGAATATAATTATGGAAATCCGCGGCGGTACAGGCGGCGACGAATCTTCGCTTTTTGCCGCCGATTTGTTCCGCATGTACACACGCTATGCCGATATGAAAGGCTGGAAATACGAAGTTATGGACGCCAATGAGACCGAAGTCGGCGGCTACAAGGAAATTTCGCTTTCAATAAGCGGCAAATATGTGTACGGCAGTCTCCGCTACGAGAGCGGTGTTCACCGTGTTCAGCGAGTTCCCGAAACCGAGAGTCAGGGACGTGTTCACACAAGTGCTGTAACGGTTGCGGTACTGCCTGAGGCGGAAGAAACCGAAATTGAAATACGGCCGGAAGACTTGCGCGTTGACGTAATGCGCGCCGGCGGACACGGCGGACAGTGTGTTAATACGACAGACTCAGCCGTTCGTCTAACGCACCTGCCTACAGGACTTGTAGTTATCCAACAGGACGAAAAAAGCCAGCTGCGCAACAAGGAAAAAGCAATGCGTGTTTTGCGTGCCCGTCTTTTTGATTTGGAAGAATCAAAAAAGAACGCCGCCCGTGCAGCTGAACGCAAAAGTATGGTAGGCTCAGGTGACCGCAGCGAGCGAATCCGCACCTACAACTTTCCACAGAACAGACTTACAGACCACCGCATAAACCTTACTTTGTACAAGCTTGATCAGATAATGCAGGGCTATTTGGATGAACTGATAGATGCACTTTGTATTTATGCAAAGGAAGAGCAGCTGAAAAGCAGCGGTAACTAAGCCGGAACCGCCGCTATATGAGCGAGAATTTGAAAAACTCCGACACACTAGGATTCTGGCGCAAATGGGGAACAGAACGCCTTTCTGCTTCATCTTCTTCAACTCCTGCTCTTGACAGCATACTGTTGCTGGCTTTTGCGCTAGGAACAACCAAAGACAAGATTTTTGCGCATGAGGCGGACATAATTCCTGCTGAAAAACTCAGCCTTTTTAAGGGATTTGTAGAACGACGGCTTACTGGTGAACCGGTTGCCTACATTATTGGGCAAAAAGCTTTTTGGAAACACGATTTTTACGTAACACCCTCCGTACTTATCCCCAAACCGGATACAGAAATGCTTGTTGAAAAAGCTGTAGATATTTTACGGCAAAAAACTGCTGAAAAACCGCTTTGTATAGCGGACGTGTGCACCGGAAGCGGTTGTATTGCCGTTTCCGTGTATTCGGAACTGATGCGGTTTTTGCCGGCGTCTGAAAGCAATTTTCAGTTTTTTGCCACGGATATTTGCGACAATGCGCTGCAGGTTGCAAAAA
>DBWK01000092.1:10070-12853 GCA_002308875.1 Treponema sp. UBA1240 | reverse complement strand
CAGCTTATACGGCAAATGATTCCGCAGGTATGGAAAGCTCTTGCAAAAAACGGTATACTGCTGATTGAAACAGGCGAATATAATGCGGCGGAGACACGCGAACTTCTGCAGCAGCAGGGTTTTGCGAATGTTTCCACATATACCGATATTGGAGGGCAGCCACGGCTTACAAAAGCTGAAAAACCATGAATAACACACCGCGAATCCTTTCAGCTTTGGAATTCTCAAAATCGCATCCGGCCTTAACCGGCGAAGAAGACTATGCCGGACACAGGGAACGGGTAGGTGAAATACTTTTTCAGCTGAATATGGACGAAGATACTGTTATTGCAGGACTTTTGCATGACGGCGGCTATGATGAGGCGCAGAAGAATCAGATTAAAGAAACGTTCGGCGAACCGGTACTTGCACTTTTGAATGAAACCGCAAAAATAAGCCGCCTCACAATGAACTGCGACAGCCATCAAAAAACGGAATCAGTACGCAAAATGATTTTTGCGCTTATAGACGATATCCGCGTTATAATGATAAAACTTGCAGACAAGCTTGACCGAATGCGGAACTTAAAGGGCGTAAATCCCGAAAAGCAAAAAAAGACCGTTCAGGAAGCAATCGGAATTTGGGCGCCCATCGCAAACCGGCTTGGTATTTCTTCCATTAAAGATGAACTTGAGGATTTAAGCTTAAAGTACTCCAATCCCGAAGTTTTTGCGCAGATAAAAACCATTGTATCCCAAAAAAAAGGTGAGCGCGCCGATTATCTGCAAAAAGCCGTGGACGAGATTACAGCCGCCGCACAACAGGCAGGCATACCCATAACTGTAACAGCAAGAGCAAAGCATTTTTATTCGATTTACCAAAAAATGCGCAAGCGCAACAAAGGTCCTGATGAAATTTATGACCTGCTTGCAATGCGTATTTTGTGCAAAAACACTGTAGAATGTTACACTCTCATTGGACTTGTCCACACCTTATGGAAGCCTGTTGACGGGCGTTTTAAGGACTACATTGCAAAGCCTAAGGAAAACGGCTATCAGTCGCTCCATACAACCGTTATGTGCGCTGACAAGCCTCTTGAAATTCAGATCAGAACATATGCCATGCACGAAACGGCAGAAAAAGGTGTTGCAAGTCATTGGCTTTACAAAAAGGGCACTAACCGAGACAACGTGAGCGAAAAGAATCTTACGGTTGTAAATCAGATGAAAGAGCTCGGAAAAGAGCTTGTGTCCGGCGTGGAAAGCGAAAACGCACGTAATGAGTTTTTTAAAAAGATAAAAGACGAACTTTTGGGAAAGTCTATATTTGTTTTTACACCGCGTGGCGATGTTATAGAACTGCCGGCGGGTGCATGCGCAATAGATTTTGCCTATGCGGTTCATTCTTCCATAGGTCAGAAAATTTCCGCGGCAAAGGCTGATGGTGTTATAATTCCTCTTTCAATGCCGCTCAAAAACACGCAGGTCATCGAGATTATTACAAGTCAGTCAGCACGTCCGACTGTTAATCAGCTTGAACAGGTAAAAACTTCAAAAGCACGCGCAAAAATCCGTTCCTGGCTCGCCGAAAACGGTTCTTCGTTTGTAAAGTCTTCTAAACCTGACACTACTGAAGATACCAAGTTAAACACTTCTTCCGTGCACCACGGACAAACAAAAGAGCAGTATCTGCGCTCACTGAACGGCGGAGAACTGCCGGAAACAGTGCCAACCGTAATACCGCGAATCCGCATCGGTGACACGTCCAATTTTATGGTATCGTTTGCGCGCTGTTGCAAGCCCGTTTACGGCGATCCTGTTGTGGGTTATGTATCCAGAGGTCGCGGTATTATTGTGCACAAAGAAAGCTGCTCCAACGTTTGGCGCATCCAGAACATTGAACAGCGGATTGCGCAGGTTGAGTGGATAGAAAAAGACGATTCCTCCAAAAAGTAACGCCATACAAAAAAGAGGAGCACCGAAGTGCTCTTAAAAAATCGTCAAGGTGTGTAGAATATGTGTAGAAAAATTTCTGAAAATTCTCGGTGTGTTTTAAAAAATTCTCAGTGCGAATTTTGAAAAACTCAGTGAGAATTTTTTAAAACTCAGTGAGATTTTTTGAGGTGATTCCGTTTATTTGAAAATTATTTCCGGCTCAAGAAGAAAACCACGTTTTTCATAAACAACGTGGCGGACGTGTTCCACAAGTGCTTTTACGTCGGCGGCTGTTGCTTTGTTGTAATTTATGATGAAATTTCCGTGCCAGTCCGAGACCTTTGCTCCGCCGATACTGTAGCCCAAAAGTCCCGCATCCTGAATTAGTTTTCCGCTCGGTTCGCCAAAATCACGGTTGTTTTTGAACACACTGCCTGCCGACGGATACCGGAAGTGTCCTTTTTGCTCACGGTCGTGCACGAAGTACTCATCCTGCTTTTTTATTTCGTCTTTGTTACCGTCTTTAACACAAAAAACAGCTTGTACAATAATTCTATCCGTGTTCTGGAACGGTGATTTTTTGTAGTCCCAGTCTTTGCAATTCATTTTGTATGAGCCTGTTTTTCCTGTACGCGTATCAACATACTCAGCCGTAACAAGAACATCACTTATTGATTTGTTGTAACAGCGTGCGTTCATAAAGCACGCTCCGCCCGCCGTTCCCGGCAGACCCNNTTCGAGACCTGAGAGCGAATTTTGCTCGCAAAAGGCTACAATGTCGTTCATAAAACAGCCGGCACCGCAAACAAGCGTTTTAATACCAGACTTTTCTTCTATATATATTGTATTCAGTTTTTCCGTGCAGATAAC
>DBWK01000092.1:9815-9978 GCA_002308875.1 Treponema sp. UBA1240 | reverse complement strand
AACCGCCAAAAGCTCCTCAACTGACTGCGGCATAAAAAAATAATCTGCATTTCCTCCGATTTTAAAAGTGGTGTGAGGCGCCAAAGGTTCGTTTTGTCGTGACAATTTACAAATATTCGTCATATCACTATAATATAGGTAACAAACAGAAACGTCCAGTGAT
>DBWK01000092.1:1442-9715 GCA_002308875.1 Treponema sp. UBA1240 | reverse complement strand
GGCTGCGGTCCTACAGTTTATAATTATGCTCATATCGGAAATTTGAGGGCGTATGTTTTCCTTGACGTTCTGGATAAAACACTTACATTACTCGGCTATAAAATTAAACACGTTATGAATATTACCGATGTAGGTCATTTGACAGGTGACGGTGATGACGGTGATGACAAAATGAAAAAGACTGCCGAGGAACGGCATCAGAGCGTACTTGAAGTTGCAAAGTTTTATACCGATGCTTTTATGAAAGACATTGACGCGCTTAATATCCGTCATCCCGACGTTATCTGCAAGGCAACGGATCACATAAATGAAATGATTGAACTTATAAAGCAGATTGAGGCCAACGGTCACACCTACATGGCAGGAGGAAACCTTTATTACGATATTTCCACTTATCCTGACTACGGAAAACTTGCGAACCTTAATGTTGATGAATTAAAAGCTGGTGCAGGCAAGCGCAAGGTTGTAGTTGTTGACCAAAACAAGCGAAATCCGGGAGATTTTGTTTTGTGGTTCACCAATTCAAAGTTTGAGGATCAGGCTATGACATGGGATTCTCCATGGGGCAGAGGTTATCCAGGCTGGCATATTGAATGTTCCGCTATGAGCATGAAATATCTTGGCAGGCATTTTGACATTCATACCGGTGGAATTGACCACATTCCAGTTCATCATACCAACGAGATTGCACAAAGCGAGGGAGCCTTTACCGCTGAAGAACACAAGGCTGGTCCATGGGTAAATTACTGGTTGCATAATGAGTTTTTGATTCTTGAGGGCGGAAAGATGAGCAAGTCCAGTGGGCATTTTATTACGCTCCAGACAAGCTTACCGCCTGAAAAAGGCTATTCACTCACAGACAAGGGCTACGAGCCTCTTGATTACCGCTATTTTCTTTTAGGCGGACATTACCGAAAACCGCTTATGTTCAGCCTGAACGGACTCGATTCTGCCAAATCCAGCCGCGCAGCTCTGAATGCGCGTATTGCAAAACTGATTGCGCGTGCTAATGAGGAAGAAGGTCTTGGTCTTACATGCGAAAACTTTGAAGCAAAGCTTGCCGGAATTCCGTGCGAAACAGAAAATCTTGCAAAGTTCCGCGAAGCTCTTGAGAATGATTTGGCAACACCTGCTGCAATAGCGGCAATGCAAAAAGAAGCTTCCGGCAAAGGCGGTACAAAAGCAGGTGTTTCTCTTGCGGCAATTAGCAGGATGGACGGCGTTTTAAGCCTTGATGTGATTAAGGGCGGTTTTGCAGTTATTGATAAACAGACAGTCCTGAACAGCAATGCAAGTATCGCAGGAACAGATTCTCATGCTGACGATGAAGATGCTGCCGAAATTCAAAAGCTTGTTGATGAGCGACTGGCGGCAAAAAAGAACAAAGATTGGGCAAAAGCGGATGAAATTCGTAACCTTTTGACAGCTAAAGGCGTTTACTTAGAGGATACTCCGCAAGGTACAACATGGAAAAAAAAGTAAAATTTTTTCCATAAAAAATGAAAAATATGTGTAACGGTTTGGGGGTAACCTTTGTTTACTGATAAAGAGCCCGATGGAGAAAATGTTATGCTTCATGCTAACAGAGAGTCGGACTTCAAGAAAATATATGATGCAACAATGCAGCTGCTGTTCAAGGTTGCGTACAGAATTGTCGGCGACGAGGAAGCTGCGGAGGATTTGGTCCACGATTCTCTGATTAAAATGCACGAGAAAGGACTTGAGTTTCCGTCCGTCGATGATGCCAAGTACTGGCTTATCAGGGTTGTAAAGAATGCATCTTTGAATTATGCAAAACGTAAAGGACGTGAGCGCCGCGCCTACGACAAGGCATTGCGCGAAGACCACCGTCAGGTTGATTCAGGCGAAACCGAATACTTGAAAGGTGATACCAAAAAACAGGTTTTGGAGGCATTGGAAAAGTTGCCGGCAAACCTTAAAATGGTTCTTGTTTTGCGTGAGTATGCGGAGCTTAACTACAAAGAAATAGGAAGAGTGCTCGGCATAACTGAAGGAAATGTAAAAGTACGCGTGTTCAGAGCACGGGAACAGTTATCAAAGTTAATAGGAGAAGAGGATGTCTACTTGTCATGAAAAAGAACTTCATTCAATGTTGGTTGATGGTGAAATAAACTCACCTTGGCTTGAAGAAGTTAAAAGTCATGTAGAAAATTGTTCAGAATGCAAATCTCACGTTGAATCTTTAAATTCTATGCGTTCCATTTTTAAGCAGGACTCAGAATCATTAAATCTTACAAATGAGCAGATGTCTGCAAGTTTTGAACGTTTGCAGTCACGCTTACGCTATACACAGGTTGCCGCAAAATCAAATACAATCTACGCGGATTTTACAAAAAAGGTTATGCCTTATGCAGCTGCAGCAGCACTTTTGGTTGCAGTTATGCTGCCGGCAGTAACAAGACGTTCTGCAACTGTAACAACCATTCACGCATCATTGCTTAATAACTTTAATAATGTGGAACTTATAGACAAAACCGGAATTGCTTTTGATCAGAATATGAACGGAACAGCCGTAAAAGTTTCTGATACAGCAAGCAAAAAAGTTGGTCAGCCGGTTGCACTGCATGTTTCTAATCTTACTAAAAACGATATTTTTAAGCCGGAATTTGCAACAGAAACTCCTTCAAAAATAAATATCAATTTAGTGGATGTTACAACATTGCCGTTGATTACCCAGCCGGATTTTCAGCAGAGTGCTGTTTATCCCGTATCGGAATAGGCATTGAGCTTAACAAAAGAAAAATTTTTCTATCTTTTTAGAAAATATCCCTTATTAAGGGCAGTATTGGTTTTTGTGATAATACTAATACTGCTTTTTTTAATTTACAAGGTTTCAACATATTCCGGCAGTGTACCTGAAATCAACGCTATTTCTCCCCAGACGGCAAACCCTGGTGATGTGCTTACCATTTACGGCGCGCACTTTGGAACAAAAAAGACCGAAAACTACGTAGAAATAGGCGGCAGGCGGATTACATCGTCCTCATATATTGACTGGCAGGACAATAAAATAACGCTTAAACTGCCTATGAACGTACAGGACGGCTTGGTTTTTGTTTCAACAATAAACGGTAGAAGCGAGCCAAAAATATTTACAAACAAAAATTCCGTGCCTGTTTCAGCAAAAAACAGCGTTATGTCCATAAATCCCGGTATTTCATCCCTTGAACCAAAAACACAGGCTGTTGGCGGAATTGTAACAATATCCGGTTCAAATTTTGGTGTAATGCGCGCTGACTCGCAGGTTTTGTTCTCCTGGCAGGAAAACAAATCCTCCCAGCAGACTTTTATTGCTTGTTCCGACAGCGATTACGAATACTGGTCAGACCAGACAATAAAGGTGAGGGTTCCTGACGGAGCTTGTTCCGGCAGTCTTATGGTTGTTACGACAAAAGGCAAAAGCCCGAACTACCCCTTTACGCTCCAAACTGAAACCGGCACAAAAACCTTTTCAGACAAAAGGATTTATGCGGCTACTGTAGCTGTTGAAGTTCAAAACCTCACGGCTGAAAATACAAACGGAACTCTTGTTCTGCGCATTCCCAAACCGATTATTACGGCATCGCAGCGGGATGTAGAAATATCCGCTTCAAACCCGGAACCGTCAATTCCTGAAGTTTCGGGAACAATAGTTCACAATTTTGATATTGATTTTGAAAAACCGGAACCTGTGGCTGCAACACATTCTTTTGTAGTTTCGTCTTACGCGGTTTCTACCAATATAAATGAAAAACTGGTAAAAGCCTATTCGGCAACAACAAAACAGCGTTTTTCGGAATTTTTGCAGGCGGATGATTTGGTAAAAAGCGATAATGAAGATATAATCGCGCTTGCAAAAAAGATAATCGGCAAAGAGAAAAACCCGCACATTCAGGCGCGCCTGATTTACCAGTACATGCTTAAAAACTACACGCTTGACGAAAAAGTGCGCAATAGTGATGAGCCGGTTACCAATTTGATTACGGAAAAACACGGTGACGCATATGACTTTGCGCTTGTTTACTGCGCTCTGCTGCGTGCATGCGGAATTCCCTCAGTGCCTGTAGCCGGTCTTTTGGTAAAAGATACTGAAAACATTACCGCACACTGGTGGAATGAGTTTTATATTGAGAACTTCGGCTGGGTACCAGTTGACTGCGCAGCCGGTGCAGGGTATGAAGCTTCGGAAATTCTTGTAAAAAAGGAAACCGATCTTGCTAAATTTTACTTTGGTAGTCTTGATTCCCGTTATATTGCTTTTACGCGCGGTCTTAACCGGCTGCGTCCTGCAAGTCCAAAAAACAAGATTGTGTACAAGCTGCGTTCCTATGCGTTTCAAACAATATGGGAAGAAAGCTCCGAAAACATAACGGCTTATTCGTCTTTCTGGACAAACCCGATTATTACTGGTATATATTAGTTAAAAGAGGCAGATATGGTAAAGGTTTTATCAGTTGGAGGCTCAATTGTTGCGCCAAATCAACCCGATTCAGAATTTTTGATTTCTTTTGAAAAACTGGTTCGCCAGTGGCTTAAAGAAGATGCTACCCGCAAACTTATTCTTGTAGTAGGTGGTGGTGCACCCGCGCGTACATACCAGCAGGCATACAGAGCGGTACTTGAAGGCTGCGAATCAAAGGCGAACGACGAACAGGCGGACTGGATCGGCATAATGGCAACCAGACTGAATGCACAGCTTCTCAAAGCAATTTTCGGCGATTTGTGCGTGAATGATGTTGTTTATGACCCTACACAGATAGTTGAATTTTCAGGCAGAATTCTTTTGGCTGCCGGTTGGAAGCCAGGTTTTTCGACCGATAACGACGCCGTTCTCCTTGCAGAACGCTTTGCAGCAAAAACTGTTGTAAATCTCTCTAATATAGAAAAAGTTTATACTGACGACCCAAAAAAGAATCCTGACGCAAAGCCTTTGGACGCAATGAGTTGGGCTGACTTCAGGAAAATGGTAGGCGATGAATGGTGCCCGGGCAAGAACTGTCCTTTTGACCCGATTGCAAGCCGTCGTGCCGAAAACGCCGGAATACAGGTTATCTGCGCAGGCGGAAAGAATATAGAAAACATCAAAAACATTCTTAACGATAAGCCGTTTATAGGAACAGTAATAGGATAGTACTAATGCTTAAAGAATATTTGATAACCGCATTTTTGTCTTTGCTGCCTATTTCGGAATTACGAGGTGCAATTCCTTATGCCTTTGCGGTTGGAATTCCTTTACCGGTTGCATATTTTTACTGCGTTTTTTTTAATGCGCTTGTAGGTCCGATTGCTTTTATTTTTTTAACGTTTTTTCACAAACTGTTTTACAAATGGAAGTTCTACGCAAATTTGTTCGATAAGCTTGTTACAAGGGCACGCAACAAGGTTCATGTCTATGTAGAAAAATACGGAATGTTCGGAATTTACTGCTTTGTTGCAATTCCCTTTCCGCTCACAGGCGCATGGACAGGTACACTGGGTGCCTGGATTCTGGGCTTGAGCAAACGCAAAACCCTGCTTTCAGTACTGTTTGGTGTAATTACATCAGGTTTGATAGTAAGCCTTATAATCGGTTTGGGACTGGGTATAAGCATTTTTGTAAAACAGCTTTAAACAAGTGTTTTATCCGCCGCAAGCTTGTCCAAAAACTTTTCCATAAGCACAAACGATTCTTCCGTAAGGCTTTCGGGTGTATCAAACGGAGTGTGCATAAACCGCCACGTGAGTGGCAGAATGTCTGTACTCGTTAAATTGTGGGTAAGCAGTTCCGCTTCAAGTTTTTTGTTTCGCTGCAAATTTCGCATCAAGTCGCTTGCTTCTTCCTTTGGAAGCACTGTAATGGCAATCGCCGGAATTCCAGAGGCAATAAATGCCGCGTTATCGCTGTACGGTACAGGCAGTGTTACCCATTTGCCCGTGGAAACTTCGGACGCAAGTTTTAAGGTACGTTCGTAAAGGCTTTCAAGCCGCCTGTTAAACGACGCGGAACCGGAGTTTTTGCGTCCTGTGGATGAGATAACAAGCACATCGCCGCGACCGCAGCTGTCTATTGCAATTATGTCGTCATTAATAATTCCCAGTTTTTTAAAACGGGCTGCAATACCAAATGCGCCCTGATCAGAAACACCGTTCATTGCGCCCATTTCTTCGCCGTCAGTAAAGATTATGCGCAGATTGTGCGGAGCAGAGCGGGTTTTTAGTTTTTGAATGAATGAAAGAAGCTGAAAAACAGCGGCGCTGTTGTCGTTTGCACCCGGGGAATTAGGTGCTCTGTCGTAATGAATGAGCAGCGTTTTTATACGGAACATCGGGTCGTAGCACGATGTCGGAAAATTTATAAAAATGTGTCTGGAATTTTCTATTGTAATAACGGAATAAGATATGCAGTGAGCTTCAAGCCAGTTTGTTAAAAACAAACAGCGGTCTGTTTGAGGTGCTACAAATTCTGCAAATTCCGGTGGTAAAAAACTCATCTTTATGTTCTGCGCGGTGGTTTTTCCTGTGCAAAATTAACCCGTATGCGCCGTTTTTCAAAGTCTTTTCCATTGAGAGCGGCAATTGCTTTTTCTGCCTGGGATTGTTCTTCAAATTCAATAAAACCGAATCCTTTTGACTGCTGTGTTATTTTGTCCTTTATAACAGAAACGGATTTAACTTCGCCGTACTGCGAAAAAAGCAAAGAAAGAGCTTCTTCCGTTGTGGCATAATTTAAATTTCCTACATAAACTTTTACCGACATAATCCTTCCTTTTGCCTAATTATAACACATAAAAAGCACGCGCGCAAAAAAATATGTCATTGCGAAGCACGAAGTGCTGAGGCAATCTTTCGCATACTTGCAATTGTGGAAAGACAATCATTCTGCGATTTTTTTGACAATTTGCCGATAAATGTATATAATGGAAAAAGGTTACAAAAAAGTTTGCAAAACTTTTGTAAAGACTAAAAATCGGGTGTATTTATACTAGATTTATACTTCTTTTCATAAAAAGTTAAACACAACTTATGTAACCTATTGTATATTCCTAATAACAACAAATAAAGGAGTTGTAAAAAATGAAAAAGATTATTGCAATCTTACTTGCATTGGCTGTAGTTTCTATGGCTTTTGCACAGACAGTTAACATGTCTAACACACTTGAGACACGTCCTGTTATTACTGTAAACAACGGTACAACAGCATGGAGCTGGGGTGCTGAACGTGCTGACGGTGCTTTCCTCAGAGACACAATCGAAGCATCCGGCGAAACAGGTGACGGACGCGGTAAATTCGACGGAAAAGTTTACGGCAACATCGGTTTTAACGAACCTAATGCTCCTGTAACAGGTATTATGAACGTTGTTCCTCGTATCGGTCTTGCATGTGGTATTGGTGCTGACTTCATCGGTACATACAAAGCAACAGATTTCCTTGCTTTCGGTGTATCTACATGGATGGCTCCTTATGCAGCAGGCGGATACCTTGGTTCAGTTTTCAATATGCCACGTGTTAACGACGGTAACGAAAACGGTTCATGGTGGACAGCTGGTGGTAACAACGGCGACAACTGGGGCGCTTGGGGCGATGCTAACTGGTGGAACGGTGCATTCGTAACATTCCTTGGCGACGGCGTTGGTATTGACGGCCTCAAAGCATCACTCCGCTTTAACCAGGACTTCATCAACAAGAACACATTCTCATTCGGAGCACAGGTTACATACAATCCTGAATTGTTCGGTGTAACATTGAGATATGATGGTACATTTGGTGACAATGATGCAACTCTTCCTGCAGGTTCTAATGAAAGAAAAGGTTACTACAACCACGACATCGCTGCTGGTGTAGCATTCCGCGGTCTTAAAGACCTCGCTGTTGGTATCGACCTTGGTGCAGCTTTCAATGCTGTATTCAGCAAAGGTGCTTCAGGCCACGCAAACAGCAAATTCAGCGTTGGTGTAGGATCAACATTTGATTTCCGCAACAGCATCACAGACAAACTCTGGGCTCGCGTTGGATTCGGTACAGTTGAAGGTGTATCTTACAAGGTACTTCCTTTCGGCGTTGGAAACGAATTGGTATATAAGATTGGCGGCGACTACGATGCAACATTCTCATTCGAATTGGCTTACCTCCAGAATGGTCTTGACAGAAAACTCAAGGAATCTGACGGAAAACGCACAGCTGCTAACTCTAACGACATCTACGTATATCCAAGATTTGCATTCTCAATGGGTAAATCTACATTCGTATTTGGTGTTAAGAACGATGTATCAGGTCACCTCGAATACACAGAAAA
>DBWK01000092.1:0-1334 GCA_002308875.1 Treponema sp. UBA1240 | reverse complement strand
CTCCTCTTTTTTTTGCATTATTGTAAAAATAGGCTTGCTGTGATATGGTTAAACTATGACTGAAACTGTTATTGATTATTCTTTTATGCTTAAGCAAAAAAGACGGGCAATGTTTTTTAAGTACTCGGTATTTGTTATTGTCGTTTTGACCGTCCTTATTGTTCTGCATAATTTTATACTGTTTTCTGTCGGTATAGCTTCAGAATCAATGCAGCCGACTCTTGCAACCGGTGATGTTGTTTTTGTGACACCACTGGCAAAACCCTACGGCGGAAAGCCTGAAAACCGGTCTGTTTTGGACCGTTTGGTTCATTGCGTAAGTCTTAACAGGGGTGATTTGGTTCTGCTGAACGCCGGCGATGATACAAGAGCGCCCAAATATAAAAAAGTTGCCAACAAAATTGTCCGTTTTATAACGTTTCAGAGACTTTCGCTTTTTTCCACATATTCTGATGATTACTGCGTAAGAAGAATTCTGGGATTTCCCGGCGACACCGTTTATATGAAAGACTTTGTTGTTTATATAAAACCGGCGGACGAAAACCATTTTCTTACGGAATACGAGCTTTCTTCCGGTCGTTATGATGTAATAACCGAAAAACTTCCCGACAAGTGGGATAACGGCGTTGGCTTTTCAGGCGAATTGGAGCCTGTTGTTCTTGGAAATAACCAGTATATGTTTTTTTCGGACGACCGCTACCACTGCAGTGATTCCAGACTGTGGGGGCGTGTAGATGCCGATTGCATAAGCGGAAAGATTGTTTTGCGTTACTGGCCCTTTATGTCTTTTTCGTTGTTTTAATGGGCGCTTCCGTTTATATTCACATTCCATTCTGCAAATCTAAATGCACGTACTGTGATTTTTTTTCTGTTGTATGCACAGAGCCTGTTCCTGACTCGTATATTGAAAATGTACTGAACGAGGCTGTGCTGCGAAAAGAAGAACATAAAATCTTATCCTGCCGAACGCTTTATATAGGCGGTGGCACACCCAGTCTTTTAACTCCATCCCAAATAAAAAAACTGCTTGCCGGTTTGCAAACAATTTTGCCCTTTGAGCAGGATGCGGAAGTTACTATGGAAGCCAATCCCGACGATATTACACAGGATTTGCTGCTTGCCGCCGCGGATTCCGGTGTAAACCGGCTTTCTGTCGGAATTCAGGCGATGGATGACAAGACGCTTTCTGTTGTAAAAAGGCGTTGCACACGAAAAACAAACTTGAATGCTCTCAGTCTGATACAAAAGTACTGGTTGCCAAAAAAGCTTTCGTTTTCGGTCGATTGCATAGCCGGACTGCCTGAACAGACAGAACAAAGCTTTAAAACCGGTTT
>DBWK01000065.1:51859-53538 GCA_002308875.1 Treponema sp. UBA1240 | reverse complement strand
AGAATCGGCTCGGGTGAAGTGTTTTCGCCGTCGGCTCGCAATGATGCAACTGATGCCCTTACACCTGCTATACCCAATTACCCAAATTTGTGTCCCATACATATGTGGTCGAACTATAATGGGCATGTACACCTGATTTAAAGACATTATAACCGTTATATTGGATAGAAGCATTACGTTCAGGATTTACAACAAAGTAAAATGTTGCCGGTACATTTTCGAATGCATAACTGTCCATAGAATCTATATCAGTACCGAATGAAACATTTCCAATAGCTGTACAACCAGAGAATGCACTATTTCCAATTGATACGCACCTGGAAAGATTTATATCACCAAGACTTGTACAGTCATAGAATGCAGCATTGGAAATCGATGTACACAATGAAAGATCTATATTCGATAACGACGCACAAGAGTCGAATGCATATTCCGGAATTTCAGTAATGTTATTGCCGAGTGTTACAGTTCCAAGACCGCTACAAGATCGAAAAGCAGATTCTCCCAGTGTTGTACAGTTTGAAAGATCTATACTATTAAGATTGGAGCAAGCTCGGAATGCGCTTTGTCCAATACTAGTATTAGTACCGAACGTTACATTACCAATACCGGAACAACTGCGGAATGCTTCATTTCCAATCGTAACATTATTACCGAACGTTACACTATCAATATTGTTACAACCTTCAAAAGCCTTTTCCCCTATCGACGTGCAATTTGAAAGATCTAACGCACCGTCAATGTAGAAGCAGGAAGAGAATGCCTCTTCCCCAATCGTAAAAGACGAACAGTTTGAAAAGTCTATTTCCTGTAAATGACAATAGCAAAATGCCTGATCAGGAATTGAAGATAAATTACCGAGTGTGACATGTTCAAGAGAAGTACATAAACTAAAAGCGCTTTGTCCGAGAGATGTACAGCTTGACAGGTCTATAGAATTAAGAGCGCTGCAATTTTGGAATGCATAATCTCCGAGTGCATAGGAATCAGAAGGCATTGTTATCGAGGTAAGCTTTGATCCGTTTGTTATTGCAGGATTACCCAAAGCACCTGACAAATTCAAGTTTGTAACTCCACTCAGATCCAGCGCAACATTCGAATCAGGCAGCGTTATTTTTGTAATGGTCTCACTTCTGCCGGTATTGTCAATTGTTATTGTTCCCGTACCATTTACCACAAGCTCGCCTGAACTTTTAAATCCGTATGTCTGGTTAAGTGAGCCACCCGTTATAAGACCAAGATCCAAATCTCCGGAATCCGGCGCTACAGACAAAGCTCCGCCGGTGTATGGTTGTCCTGCGACTGTCCAACCGGTTGCATGATAATAGACACCGTTTTCTTCCACATACACTGTGTTATCAGGAGGCGGCAGATTATTGAGGGATATGCCGTCGTTTCTGTAGTACAATTCTGAGTATTGCGTACCGTTTACGGTATATGTCGCCTTGTACTGGTGTTCAATTGTATTGCCGGAAGAGCTTTTTGTCACTTTTGCACTTCTTGTTTCCGTTCCACCGTTTGCGGTTGTACATGTAAAACTTACTAATGTTTCGCCGGTAGGAAAGGCATCCGTGCCGATTGCGTCAACAAGTTCCTGTATGGTTGAATAAGTTTGTCCGTTGTAGCTGTAGCTTGTTACATTAAGAGGTGTACCGCCTTGGAGCATTTGGTGGCTGCTG
>DBWK01000065.1:48799-51844 GCA_002308875.1 Treponema sp. UBA1240 | reverse complement strand
ATCCGCCTGCAGGTATGCTTGCACCGCCTGCACCACCTCCGCAAGATGTGTAATAAGATAAAAAGCAATATATAAAAAATGAGAAGACTACGGTTTTATAAATCAATTTTTTTTTTAAAAACATCTATCAGTAATTATAAACGTATATTCAAAATACTACAAGGAAATGTTTTCATTATTGCTTTTTTATGTTATACTTATTTAATGAAAAAAAGTTTTTGGATATATTTGATAGTTTTTTTAATCATCATTTCTACAGCATTCATTTCCTGCGGCGGTGGCGGAGGTGGTGGTCCTGTAAGCATGGATATTTCCGGTACAGCAAGCAGTACACCATCATCCAGTGGAACAACAACAATAGCCCCGGTAGAAATAGACGCTTCACAATTAAGCCAGTATCTTGCGGAACAAGAACCTAATACACCGGCAACCCCATTCTATATAAAAGTTACCAGTCTTACAACGGACAACTATACCGACATAAAACCCGCACTAATTTCAAACCGTGATAAATATGTCGATCTTTCTACTACAATCTTACCTTCAGGCATAACAAATCTGGAAACTTGCTTTTATGACTGTACTACATTGACAAAGGCTCCTGTTATTCCTAACGGTGTTACCAATATGGAGCGGTGCTTTGATGATTGCAGTGCTCTTGTTCAGGCTCCGGTCATTCCCAATACCGTTACCAATATGTACATGTGTTTTGATGAGTGTTCATCACTGGTACAAGCTCCGGTTATTCCGAACAGTGTTAACAATATCAGCCGTTGTTTTTACGACTGTACATCTCTGACGCAGGTTCCCGATATTCCTGACAGTGTCACTAATATGTATGAGTGTTTTAAGAACTGTTCTTCGCTGGTGCATGCTCCTGCTATTTCCAACAATGTAACTGATATCAGAGGTTGCTTTTCCGGCTGCAGTTCACTGACACAGGCACCGGTTATTCCGAACGGTATAACTAATATGGAAAGCTGTTTTTCTTATTGCAGTTCACTTACACAAGCGCCTGCCATTCCAGCCAGTGTTACATATATGGCAGCTTGTTTTTGCGGTTGTACCTCACTGCAGAATGCTCCAACAATACCGAACGGTGTTACAAATCTGGGTTCTTGTTTTCAGAATTGTACTTCACTGACAAACGTTCCTGCTATCCCCAACAGTGTTATAGCTATGGATGTCTGCTTTTCAGGCTGTACCTCATTGCAAAATGCTCCGAACATTACCAGCGCAACAACAATGAATTCGTGTTTTTTGGGTTGTTCCTCACTGAATAATGTTCCTAAAATTCCCAATACAGTTACTGCTATGAGTGCTTGCTTCAACGGTTGTACATCATTAGGAAATATTCATATAGAAACTACAATCTGCCAATCTTGGGGAGATTGTTTTGTTTATTGTAACAAAAACCTACTTGTGATCGAAGTTCCTGACGACTCTGTAAAAAATTCGATACTTAATCAGAATCCCCCGAACTTTATAGATGAAAATTGTTTTCGACCTATCCAATCGGCATCATAAAAGACATAAAAAAAAGCCAGTCTGATTAACTTCAGGCTGGCTTTTTTATAAGCATATTCTGCTTTTATTAGTTCTCAAGTTCCGAGAGGAGAATCGGCTCGGGTGAAGTGTTTTCGCCTTCGATTCTTGAAACTTCGTCCAAAAGCTGCTTTGCCTTTGAAGAAAGCTTTTGCGGTACACGAACGATAATCTTGATATACAAATCGCCCTTGCGTGAAGTTCCGTTTACAGGCACACCTTCTTCCTTTACGCGCAAAAGTTTGCCGTGCTGGATTCCAGCGGGGATTCGTATTTTGATTTTCTTTTCGTCAAGCGATTGAATCATGATTTCCGCACCGAGAGCAGCCTGTGTTATTGAAACAGGAACAGCACAGTACAAGTCCTGCCCGCTGCGCTCAAAGCGTGGATGCGGCTTTACATGTATGAATATGTACAAATCACCGGCTGGTCCGCCGTTACGTCCGGCATCGCCCTGCTGAGGAATTGCGATGCGTTTTCCGTCATCGATTCCCGGTGGAATTGTAACAACAATCTTGCGTTTTTTCTTTTCAAGACCTGTTCCGCCGCAATTACGGCATGGATTATCTATTGTGCTGCCCTCGCCCTGACAGGTAGGACAGGTTTGCGCCATAGAAAAGAAGCCGGAACTCCGTCGGATCTGACCGGTTCCGTGACAAGTGGCGCATGTTTTCTTTTTGGCGCCGTCGGCACCGCCTGTACCGTGACACACACTACAGGTTTCATTATGTGTAAACTGAATCTCGGTTTTTGTTCCGTAAACAGCATCTTTAAATGATATTTCAAGGTCGTAGCGCAGATTAGCACCCTGATTGCGGGCTGCGCCGGAAGAGCGTGATGAACGGCCGCCGCCGAAAAAGCTGCCGAAGATGCTCTCAAAATCAAAACCGGCATTGCCGAATATATCCTGAAAATCACTGTATGCGTGGGAATAGCCGCCTCCGCCGCCACCCATTCCTTCAAGACCGGCAAATCCGTACTGATCATAAATCTGCCTTTTCTGGTCGTCCGAAAGAACTTCGTAGGCTTCCGTAGCTTCCTTAAATTTGTCTTCTGCTTCTTTATTTCCGGGGTTTCTGTCAGGATGGTACTGTACCGCAAGTTTGCGGTATCCTTTTTTTATTTCTTCTTTTGTAGCTCCCTTGCTGACTCCGAGAACTTCATAATAATCTCGCTTTGCCACGATATTGTCCTTATTACAATGTATCTAATAAATTAGAACAAACAGCACATTTTATCAATAGGCGCAAAACTCTCAAAAAAAATGCGTATACACCGGTCTAGTGCGCACTTGGCCGGATGTATCCGCATTCTGTTTTGCAATAAGCCGCGCCGGCTTATTTTGCTTTATTTCTGGTCGTCTACAACTTCGTAGTCAACGTCGTCAGCGGTTCCTTTTGCAGGTCCCTTTGACTCGGAAGAAGCGTTTGAAGCTCCGCCGTTAAAACCGCCCATGTCAGGACCGGCTCCTGCGCCAGGATTTGCTCCGGCAGCTCCCTG
>DBWK01000065.1:48170-48769 GCA_002308875.1 Treponema sp. UBA1240 | reverse complement strand
GTGTTGTCGCCTTCGAGCGCACGTTTGAGAGCTGCGATTGCATCTTCAATCTTCTGCTTTTCAGCGCCGTCAACCTTGTCGCCCAAGTCTTTAAGGCTCTTTTCGGTTGCATAAATCATTGAGTCCGCCTCATTCTTTACGTCAACCTTTTCACGCTCTTTTTTGTCGGCTTCAGCGTTTGCTTCTGCTTCCTTAACCATGCGGTCAATTTCGCTGTCGCTGAGTCCGCTTGAAGACTCGATGCGGATGCTCTGTTCCTTGCCTGTTCCCAAATCCTTTGCGGATACGTGAACAATGCCGTTTGCATCTATATCGAATGTAACTTCAATCTGCGGAACACCGCGCGGTGCAGCCGGAATACCTACAAGGTCAAACTTGCCGAGTGTACGGTTCTGTGCTGCCATTTCACGTTCACCCTGCAGAACGTGGATTGAAACTGCTGTCTGTCCGTCGGCTGCAGTTGAGAAAATCTGGCTCTTGCGGGTAGGAATTGTTGTGTTACGCGGAATGAGTTTTGTGAATACGGCACCCATTGTCTCAATACCAAGTGAAAGAGGTGTAACATCAAGAAGAAGAACGTCCTTAACGTCGCCGCCGAG
>DBWK01000065.1:47678-48111 GCA_002308875.1 Treponema sp. UBA1240 | reverse complement strand
CCCTTTGAACCTTCCTTACCAAAAATCTCTTTTACTGTCTGCATAACTTTTGGCATACGTGTTGAACCACCAACCAAAAGAACTTCGTCAATCTGTGAAGCCTGAATACCTGCATCGGCAAGAGCTTTGCGGCACGGTTCCTTTGTGCGTTCAAGCAGGTCTTCTGTCATCTGTTCAAACTTTGCGCGTGTGAGTGACTTTTGCAGGTGCTTAGGACCTGTTGCGTCGGCTGTGATGAATGGAAGGTTGATTTCGGTTGTTGACTGTGCTGAAAGGTCAATCTTTGCCTTTTCTGCAGCTTCACGCAGACGCTGGAGTGCCATTCTGTCTTTTGAAAGATCAATGCCTGTATCGGTTTTGAATTCGTCTACAAGCCAGTTGATTATCTTGCGGTCAAAGTCATCACCACCAAGGTGTGTATCACCGTTTGTTG
>DBWK01000065.1:29478-47639 GCA_002308875.1 Treponema sp. UBA1240 | reverse complement strand
TCGAATGTACCGCCACCAAGGTCATAAACGGCAATAAGCTTTTCTTTTGCCTGATCCTTGTTGAATCCGTAAGCCAGAGAAGCGGCTGTAGGTTCGTTGATTATACGTTTTACTTCGAGACCGGCGATTTTACCTGCGTCTTTTGTTGCCTGACGCTGTGCATCGTTAAAATATGCCGGAACAGTAATAACTGCTTCGGTAACTGTTTCGCCGAGGTAGTCTTCGGCTGTTTTCTTCATCTTTTGCAGAATGAATGCGCTGATTTCCTGAGGAGAATACGGTTTGCCGTTTATGTCGATACGAACGTCTTCGCCGTGGTCTGTTACATGATACGGTACAAGCTTTGCTTCGCCTGTAAGTTCACTGTAACGGTGTCCGATAAAACGTTTGATAGAATAAACTGTATTTTCAGGATTTGTAATCATCTGGTTTTTAGCAGGCTGACCGACAATGCGCTCGCCTTTTGCAGTAAAACCTACGATAGACGGTGTTGTTCTTCCGCCTTCTGAGTTCTGGATAACAACAGGTTCACCGCCTTCCATAACTGCAACACAAGAGTTTGTTGTTCCCAAGTCAATACCAATAATCTTTCCCATAATTTTTCTCCTATATAAAACAAATTACTTTAGTTTTCAGCAGATTCTTCCGCGGAAGAATCATCCTTTACGCTTTCGCCGCCCGGCATGTGTACCATAACCTTTGCGGGACGAATAACGCGGTCTTTAAGTTTGTATCCTTTCAGATAAACTTCGGCACATACAGGTTCCGCAACATCAGCAGGAACACTGGCAATTGCTTCGTGAATATTGGGATCGAACGCGTCCCCTTTTTCGCAGTAGCAGGTCAGATTGTACTTTGAATCCAAAAAGCCGTGCATCTGCTTGTTAATCATTTTTATTCCGTCAACAACTGTTGAAACGTCCTTTGCTGATTCCGCCGCCGTAATGCCGCGGTCAAAATCATCCAGAATCGCAACCAGATCCGTAAGAATAGCGGTATTTGCGTAATCAAATGCATCCTGCTTTTCTTTTATCATTCTTTTGCGGTAATTATCAAAATCAGCTACTTTTCTAAGATAGTTATCTTTAAGTTCCGCATTCTGTTTTTCCAATTCCGCATATTTCTCTTCAAGGGAGAGTTCTTTTTTTTCTTCCGGCGCAGATTCCTGTGTTTCTGTGTTTTCGGTCTGTTCTGCCGCCTTTGTTTCTTCGGTCTGTTCTTCTTTCAACTGTTCTTCAGTTGCTTCTTTCTTTTCTTCTTTACTGCTCATAACTTAAAAATACTAAACGGAGATTAAAACGGCAAGTGTTTTGAATTGTTTTTTTTGCGTTTAAACGAAAAAAGCAGCTCTTTCAAGCTGCTCATGCCGGGAACCAGAATCGAACTGGCACGGCGTTTGAATGCCGAGGGATTTTAAGTCCCTTGTGTCTACCTATTCCACCATCCCGGCAGTATACGGGTGCTTTACACAACCGCAACAGGGTTATATTATCCAAATGGGGGACTTTGGTCAATAGAATGTTTACCGACACGCACTGCCACCTGCTTACGATGGAAAGAGCAGGAATTAATATAGACGATTTTTTCGGAAGTCTTTCAGATGTAAAGGACGGTTTTTTGGTTGATATAGGTACGCGTCCCGACGATTTGAACAACAGAATGCGGTTTTCCGAAACGGTTAAAAAGTATTCGCCGGATTTTGACTACCTGTATTTTTCCGCCGGAATATGGCCGGACGATGAATACATTGCAAATCCCGCACAGTCCGTTGAGACTCTGAAAAACTGCATAAAACCGGCATTGGAGCAGAAAAACACTCATCTCTGTGCCATTGGCGAATGCGGAGTTGACCGCCACTATAACACGTCTGACAAGGGTCAGGCTTTTTTGCATAATGAAGACGAACTTTTTGCCGCGCAGATTGAACTTGCCAGGCAGCTGAATCTTCCGCTGATTGTTCACTCGCGGGATGACTTTGACTGTACGTACCGCATTCTTAAAAACTCAGGCTGGGAAAAGGTTGTTATTCACTGTTTTTCATACGGCACAAAGGAAGCCGGTGCGTTTTTGGACGCAGGTTACTATATTTCACTTTGCGGTTCTATAACATTCGGCGGCAAAAGCCGGCAGGAAGAAAGCCGCAAGCTGATAAACTACATTCCGAGAGACAGGCTTTTTGTTGAAACGGATTCGCCTTATATGGCACCTGTTCCATGCAGGGGGCAGACAAATACCCCGCTTTTAATCTCACATACCTATGATTTTATTGCTTCAGCAATGGGTATTAGTGCACAGGAACTTAATCTTGCGGTTACCGCAAACGCCAATGATTTTTTCAAAACAAATTCCCTAAATATGTAATTTTGAAGAAATTATATATTTACAGATTCTATTTAAGATAGTATATTTTTATATATGGAATACACTGAAGAAACAAAAAAAGGCATTGATGAACTCTGTGTTGCTCTCTCAGATATTCAAAATGCCGGACTTATGAAGGAATTTCTTGCAAGTTTGCTGACAGAAGCGGAATTCGCAGATATCGGTAACCGCTGGCTTTTGGTCAGGGAAATTGATAAGGGTACAACCCAGCGCGAAATTGCACGGATATTCAAAATGAGTTTGTGCAAAATCACCCGTGGTTCACGTGAGCTTAAAAAGGAAAACAGTGTTTTTAAAAGAGTTCTTGAGGACTTTAAGTCAAAACATCTGTAGAATTTCTTCATTAATCGCATAAAACGCAAGTTTAACAGACTTGCGTTTTTTTTTCGTAAAAGCAAATCAGACTACGAACTGGTCTACCTGTGTTCCTATTTCGGTAATTGATTTGTCCATAAGATCAGAAATTTCAGCGAGGGCGTTACCGGTATCGTTAATTTTTGTGGCATTGCTGCTCATATCGTCCATTTCGCGCCTCATTTCCTGCGTTCCTTCCTGCAGCGTATTAACCTCTACCATAATAACCTTGCTGCCGGCCGTCATTTCCTGCGAAGCCTGCTGTACTTGTTCAGTACTTGAATTCATATCATGCAGCGCTTCCGTAATCTTTGCGGAACCAGCCTGCTGTTCTTCCATTGCTGTTTTTATCTGGCGGACAATAACATCGGTCTCGCGTATTTCTGAAGCAAGGTTGGTATACCCCTGAACTCCCTGCTGTGTTGCGAGAACAACATTGTTTATTGTGTTTTTTATGCGCTTGAGCTGTTCACCGATTGTTTTTGACTGCGATGTTGAAGTTTCGGACAGTTTGCGGATTTCGTCGGCAACAACGGCAAAACCTTTTCCGGCTTCACCGGCATGCGCCGCTTCGATGGCAGCGTTCATTGCAAGCAGGTTTGTCTGGTTCGCAATGTTTGCGATGACCATGTTTGCCTCATTCAAAAGCTTTGACTGGTTTTCAATCTCGGCGATTTGTCCCTGCAATGCCTTTTGCGTATTAAGACCGGATTCCGCGTCCTGTGCGAGAGACGCAAATGAGTTTGCCATTTTGTCGACGGACGTATTTACACCGCCGATATTCTGTATCATGCTGCTTACTGCTTCCGAAGCGGCGGAAACGACAGTCACCTGTGTATCGACAAGGGATTCGAGGGAACGGATGTTGTCAAGAATCCGGTTTACGGTTTCGGTTGTCTGATGAACGCTTGTTCCCTGTTTTTCAATGTTGCCGCCGATTGTATTGATGTTTGTTATAATCTGCGTAATTGCCGCCGTTGTATCATCAACCCCCTCATTAAGCCGCTGTCCTACAGTCAGTAACGATTCTTTTGACTGCTTCATTATGGTGATAATATCCTGAAGCTTTTCTGAGAAAGAATTGAAATTTCCCGCAAGTGCGCTTATTTCGTTTTTGCCTTGTTCGGGAATACGCATGGTAAGATTTGCGTTTCCGTGTGAAATCTGTTCCATGGCGGAAGAAACTTTTTTCATCTGCCCGAACATGCTATGCGTAAAAATATATACAAGAACAATTCCAAACAGAACGCAGATACCGCTTACAGCTGCAATCAACAGTATCTGACGGCGGATTGTACCGATTATATCCTGTGTAGAAAAATCGCAGCCTACAAAACCCACTGTCCTACCGGAAGACGTTATAATCGGCGCATAGGTACTTACCTGCCAGCCCCATTCTTCCTGATACGTGATACCTGAAGAAACCGCTTTTCCGGTACGCATTGCTTCAAAAGGAGCGTCACCGTAAGAGGCTATGTCTTCTTTTTCTGCAAGCTTCGAAAAGTTTTCGGTATCTGACGGATCACAGCTTCCGTCGATTATATACATGTACTCGGTTCCTTTGAGAGGTACCATGGTATACAAATATTCACAGCCAACGATTTTCTTAATGTTAAGCAGCGCAAGTCGTGTTTTTTCATAATAGGGATTATGAGTATTAGGATACTCCAAAAACTGCGAAAATTGGTCAGGGTCAATTGCTTCAAGAGCTCTTTCACAAACAGGGAATCCTTGCTGTGATGCAAGAATTGCACCTGTTCTGGCAATTCCAACTCCCGCAATTATCGTAACGGCAGTACACGAAAGCAATACAAATAAAGTAAAAAAAACTATGAAACGGACTTTAAAAGAATGCATAGTACAGATAACCTCTCCTAAAAAATTATTACCCGATTATACCATTTTGTCTATAGAAACTTTTATAAGAATTAGGCTTTCTGAAGGATTATAATACTCATATCATCAGCAAGCGGCATTCCTTCCGCAAAAGCATTTATATCGTCATATATAAGAGAAATTTGGTTTTCTACATTTTCACCGGCATGACGGCAAATTGATTCAGCAAAACGCTCATTGCCAAATTCGTCTCCGGCTTTGTTCCGCATATCAACAATTCCGTCAGTATATAGGAACAACTCATCTCCGCTTTCAAGCGACAAAAACAACGACACATATTTGTACGGCAAATCCCTGAAACCTATCGCACCAACAGCCTCCTCGGAATTCGGAACTAATTCCGCAATTCCAGTCTTTTTACGGTAAACAAAAGGCAGTTTGTGCCCCGCATTTACAAGCTCAATCGTGCCGTCATTACCGCAAATCCGTAGAATAATGCCTGTAATATAATTGTCGATTGAGCCCTTTTCCTCAAGGTAACGCTCGTTTATATGCTCCACGGTATAGCTGAGTGGAACTTTTGTATCCGCTTTGAACTCATTCCGTATAATGTTTTTTGCAAGCAGGGTTATTATTCCAGAAGATATTCCGTGTCCTGAAATGTCGAATATACCGAGTCCGTTAAGCTTGTTTCCGTCCGAAAAGAAATCGAACATATCACCCGAAACTCCCGACATCGGGACACACCGGCACGCAACGTTCCAACCAAAATAATCAACGTTTTTGCGTCTGAGAAAAGAATTCTGAATAAGTGCCGCCTGATTTATCTCGGTTAAAAGCAATTTCTTTTGATAATCAAGCTCATGCTCGGTTTTGTGTATCCGATATTTAATGTAAAGCGCAAAAAACAGTTCAAAGAGAAATACCAGCGGGAACCGCAGTGCGAACGAAGCCTTGAAAGGATACATATATGCGGACAAAGGTGTCCAAAGACAGATCATCTGAATTACCAGCAGACCTGCGTTCAAAATCATAAACCAGTTAAAAGGCAGAAGATACAGTGTAAACAGGGGCACCGCCGTAATCCAGATTATACCAAAACCTTCCGTTCCGCCTTTTAAAAGAAAGATAATTTCAAGGCAGACAACTATTAACGGTGTAAAAACAAAAAACAGTGTAAGCTTTTTTTTGATGTTAAGATAGGCAAATGCAATGAACATAAGGATGCTATCCACCGCATTTAGCGCAACAAGAAAGTAATTTTTGTCTATCGCGCAAATAACAGACATTAATAGTCCCTGAATTCCAAAACTCAGGGTAATAAACCAACAGATTTTATAATTGCGATCTTTTTCAACGGGACTGTCTAACGGCTGTTGTACCATAATTTAAATTATATTTGAAGGTTATTAAATATACAAGCAGTTAATAAAAGAATATGAAACAAAAAACGGATTACCGAAATTTCCGATAATCCGTTAAAAAAAATCAACACAAAGAATTATTTCTTTTTACCCTTTGAGTTTCTGATTACGGCCTGTGCCGCTGCCATACGGGCAACAGGAACGCGGTATGGTGAGCATGAAACATAATTCAAGCCTGCTCTGTAACAGAAATCGATTGTCTGTGGATCACCGCCATGCTCGCCGCAAATACCGAGTTTCAAATCCGGTTTTACGTCACGACCGTTCTTAGCGGCAAACTGTATCAGCTGACCTACGCCTTCCTCATCGATTGATTTGAAAGGATCTGATTCAAAAATTTCTTTTGAAAGATAAGTAGGAAGGAATTTACCGGCATCATCACGGCTGAATGCGAATGTCATCTGTGTAAGGTCATTTGTACCAAAACTGAAGAAGTCCGCATACTCTGCAATCTTTCCTGCAAGGAGAGCAGCGCGCGGAACTTCAATCATTGTTCCGATTCTGATGTTGAATTCAATCTTTTCACGTGCAAAAACGTCCTTCATAACCTTTTCGCATGAATTGCGGATTATCTTTAGTTCATCATAATCACAGACTATAGGAATCATTACTTCAGGATGTACCGGAATATTGCGTTTTACACATTCTGCGGCGGCAAGAGAGATTGCCTCTACCTGTGTTTCGTAAATTTCAGGGAATGTGATGGCAAGACGACAACCGCGGTGTCCGAGCATCGGGTTCATTTCGTGCAGTTTTTCAAGTTTTGCTGCAAGTACATCTGTATCCACGCCCATGTGAGCTGCAAGTTCCGCTGTTTCTTCCCTTGTGTGAGGAATGAACTCATGGAGAGGCGGATCAAGAAGACGGATTGTTACCGGCTTTCCGTTCATTGCTTCAAAGATTCCGAAGAAGTCGTCTTTCTGGAGAAGAAGAATCTTTGAAAGGGCTTCGCGTCTCTGTTCAGCAGTATCGGAAGCAATCATAGCTCTGAAGTGAATGAGTTTTTTAGCATCAAAGAACATATGTTCTGTGCGGCACAAACCAATACCTTCTGCTCCGAATGCAAACGCATTCTTTGCATCAGCGGGTTGATCAGCGTTTGCGCGAACTTTAAATCCCTGTACGTTTCCGCGTACTGTTCCGGCGCGAACATCATCACACCATGAAAGGAATGTTTTGAGCTCGTCACTGAATTCGGGAGCAATCAGAGGAAGTACTGAATCGTAAACTTCACCGGTTGTTCCGTCAATTGTAATGCTGTCGCCTCTAGTGAATTTTTTGCCTGCAATATACACATTGCCGTCGGCGAATGTTACTTCGCTTGCACCGCAGACACACGGAGTTCCAAGACCACGCGCAACAACAGCTGCGTGAGAGGTCATACCGCCGGTTGAAGTAAGAATACCTTCTGAAACAACCATTCCGGTAATGTCTTCAGGGCTTGTTTCCTTGCGAACAAGAATAACCTTTTTGCCCTCGTTAGTCCATTTTTCAGCTTCATCAGCGGAATATACAATCTGTCCGCAGGCTGCTCCCGGAGAAGCATTGAGACCTTTGGTAACAGGTTTAACGGCTTTTTTTGCCTTAGCATCGATCATCGGGTGCAGAAGCTGGTCAATCTGTTCCGGTGTAACACGCATGATTGCTTCTTCTTTTGTAATGAGTTTTTCGGCAACCATGTCAACGGCGCATTTTACCGCTGCCATACCGGTTCTTTTACCGTTACGTGTCTGGAGAATAAAAAGCTCGCCCTGCTGTACGGTAAATTCCATATCCTGCATATCGCGGTAGTGTTTTTCAAGCTTTTCGCGGATTGCTACAAGCTGTTCATATACTTTTTTGTTTTCCTGCTGGAGTTTTGTAATTTTTTCAGGTGTACGGATACCAGCAACAACGTCTTCGCCCTGAGCGTTCATCAGGTATTCGCCGTAGAATTCGTTGATACCTGTTGAAGGGTCGCGGCTGAAACAAACTCCTGTTCCGGAATCATCACCAAAGTTGCCGAATACCATTGACTGTATGTTTACGGCTGTTCCGGCAAGTCCTCTTATGTTGTTGAGCTGGCGGTATTTGATAGCGCGTTCATTCATCCATGAACCGAAAACCGCGTCGATTGCGCCCCACATCTGTTCAACAGGATCCTGAGGAAAGTCTTTTCCGGTATGCTTTTTGTAGATTACTTTGTAGTTGGATACAAGTTTTTCAAGATCAGCGGCATCAAGTTCCGTGTCAAGCTTTACGCCTTTTGCTTTTTTGATTTCATCGATAGCGTTTTCAAAAGCATCTGAAGGAACGCCCATTGCAACATCGCCAAACATCTGGATGAAACGGCGGTATGCGTCCCACGCAAAACGAGGGTTTGCTGTTTTTTCTGCTAGTCCTTTTACAGCTTTGTCGTTCATACCGAGGTTAAGGATTGTATCCATCATTCCCGGCATTGACTGTGCAGCACCTGAACGTACGGAAACAAGCAGAGGATCGTTTGCGTCACCGAGTTTTTTTCCGATTGTTGATTCAAGCTTTGCAAGGTTTTCCGCAACGGCTTCCTTAAGCCCTGCGGGATACTTTCTTTCATTATCATAAAAAAGTTTACAAACTTCCGTTGAAATTGTAAAACCTGGAGGAACAGGGATTCCTAAATTAGTCATTTCCGCAAGGTTTGCACCTTTTCCACCAAGTTTGTCGCGCATGGCGGCATCTCCTTCGGCTTTTCCTTTTCCGAAGAAATAGACAAATTTTTCTTTTGCCATTAATAGCTCCTTAAGACCGTAGCGACAGCAGTACACACTCTAAGAAAACAGCAGCACCGGCTTTCACTATCAAAAAACTTTAAATAAACTGTACATCGATTTTACCTTGAGAAAAGATATATGTCAATGTATAATAAGATTATGTCTATTTCCTACAAAGATCTTCCCGTATATCAGCAAAAGCAGAGAATTCTGGATATGCTTTCATGCAATCAGGTTATTGTTGTGCAGAGCCCTACAGGTTCGGGCAAAACAACACAACTGCCCGTAATTCTGCATGAGGCAGGTTATTCAGACAACGGCATTATTGCCGTAACACAGCCGCGCCGTATTGCGGCTCTTTCCGTAAGCGAATACATATCAAAGCAGCTTGGAACGGCATATCCAGGTCTTGTAGGTTACAAAATGCGGTTTGAAGACAAAACCGACATAACAACACGGATAAAAATAATGACGGACGGGATTCTGCTTCAGGAAATGAAACTTGATCCGTGGTTAAGCAGATATTCAGTAATTATGATAGACGAGGCTCACGAAAGAAGCCTTAACATTGATTTTGTACTTGGTCTTGTAAAGCGGATTCTTAACGAGCGCAAAGACCTCAAAGTAATCGTTTCATCCGCGACTATGAACACGGAACTGTTTTCACATTACTTCGACGACTGTCCTATCGTTACAATAGACACAATAACCTACCCTGTTACCGTAATCTACGATCCACCTGTTATTACCGCAACAACTCAGACCGCTACAGGTGAAGAAGCGCTGCTTAACAAAATCGAAAATACCGTTTACCGCATTCTTGAAAACGATGATACCGGTGACACTTTGATTTTTCTGCCCGGTGAAAAGGTTATCAAAGACTGCATTTTTAATCTTTCGCACGCTCCGTTCGGGAAAAAACTTCACCTGATTCCGTTATACGGCAGGCTTTCAAAGGAGGAGCAGGAACGCGTTTTTGAAGATACACCGGCGGGAAAAAAGAAAGTTGTTGTCTCAACAAACATTGCTGAAACCAGTGTTACAATTCCGGGAATAACATCGGTCATAGATTCGGGCCTTGCAAAAATGAACTTTTACAGTCCGAGGTCTTTTACTTCCAGTTTGAACGAAACGGCGGTTTCAAAGGCCTCCTGCAACCAGCGCAAAGGTCGTGCCGGAAGAACTCAGGCTGGAACTTGTTACAGACTTTATGAACGCAAAGACTTTGAATCGCGTCCTATGTACACGGTTGAAGAAATATTCCGTACGGATCTGTCGGAAGTTGTTCTGCGGATGGCAGAACTTGGAATTACGGACTTTGAACACTTTGATTTTATTTCACCGCCTGGTAGAGAAGGTATAAAGGGTGCAATTGAAACGCTGAATATGCTTAATGCGCTGAACGACGATTTTACGCTTTCTACGATTGGAAAAATGATGGCACAGTTTCCGCTTATGCCGCGCCAAAGCAGGATTATTGTTGAAGCCATAATGAACTATCCCGGCGTAATTGAAGAAGTTCTTATTGCTGTTTCGTTTCTTTCGGCGCAGTCACCGTTTTTATTGCCACCCGGTGAAGAAGCGGACGCAAGACAGGCGCACCACACATTCAGGGATAATTATGGGGATTTTGTTTCTTACATTCGGATTTTCAGAAAATACACAAATACAAAGAACAAGGAAAAATTCTGCAAGGAAAACTATCTTGACACAAGGGTTATGGCTGAAATTGCGAACATCAAGGTTCAGCTTGAAGAAATTGTATCACAATCCGGTATTCCGATTACCAGCGGCGGTTCATGGGAAAATTACCTCTGCTGCATATGTACGGGTCTGATTCAGTTTGTGTGTGTACGTGAAAGAAGAGAAAACTATAAGAGCCTGACTGCCGAAAACATACAGATACATCCGGGTTCAAATATGTTCAGAACGGATCCGCAGTTTATAGTTGCCGGTGAAATAGTAAGAACGTCCAGGATGTTTGCCATGTCGGTTTCGCCTCTTACCAGGCAGATTCTCGAAAAGCTCGGCAACAATATGGAAAGCAGGCTCATGGGAATACGGAAAAAACGGGGAAGTCTTACTGCAAATGACCGACCGTTTATTGAAGAACAGCCCAAAAACAAAAAAGATGATAATTCCGTAATAATTGGCAATAAAACGTTCCGCATAGAAAAAATAAAAGGCAAAAAAATACTTATTCTGCCATACAACAGTTTTAGTGAAGTTATCAATCTTCTGCCTGAATCATACATAGATTCTTACATAAAACAGATAAGTGGTCTTAAAGCACGGATAATAATGGAAATTTCAAAACAAAAATTTGTGCTTTTGGACGGTGAAAAACTGGAACTCATAATGAAAATAGCAAAGAATATCAACCTTGAACCTGTCGGATTGAACGACTGGCCGAGAAAGCTGAATATTCAGGCTGATAAGGACATTTCACTGCTTATTGATTCGCTGAAATGGATTCTGCGTGTTACGGTAGCAAAGCAAAAAAGCAAAGAACTCGGATTTATCTCGTTGTTTACTGACGGTGCGACAAATTACTGGTTCAAAGTTTCAAGGGGATTTTCAACAGCACTGAATGAAAGTCTGTCAAGCCTTGAAGTTTTGATTGACGATGCGGCAAATATTCTTTCAGCTGAAGATAAAAGCAGGATAAGCGTTGTTTACGGAAAACTGAACAACCTTTATGATTAGAAAAATGCCCAGAACAAGACTTGAACTTGCACATCCTTGCGGACTCTAGTACCTGAAACTAGCGTGTCTACCAATTCCACCATCTGGGCAGGTATTAGTACCTTATTAAAAATCCTTATATTTGTCAATATCTAGCGGATGGACTTTATCAGATCGATAAGAACCGGCTTCTGCTTTTTGGCTTCAATTTCTTCAACGTCTTCCGCAGCTTTTTCTTCCTCAACAGCAAGCAAAAGTTCATCTCCCGCATTTATACGGTCATAAAAACCGCGCTGGCTTACTATACCTTCGGAAATTTCTTCGCCTACAGCAGTTACGGTCAGTGTTCCGTACATATACATATCATCGTAAACAGCACCGATTGTCTTATCTTCTGTGAGAACCTTACCCTGCTTTATGATATTGAACTTTGTATCTACCGCAACATTTTCCTTTTTGCCGAGGTCTATCAAAACAGTAGAACCTGTTCTGGTAAGGATTCGGCCTTTTTTGGGCATTGCCGCAAGAATCAGTTGTTCCATCCGGCGTAGAGCATTTGCATAACGGTCATTGCCGGTTCTGTAAACCTTGTATTCCGCGGCCTTGTTGCCTGTTCTTACTACATAAAAAGTCAGCGCAACAGTAAGCTCACGTTCGTTTTCTTCAAATTTTACGAGCGCAAAATAATCCTGTCCTGATTGACGTGCGAGGCGGAATGCTTCGGCATAACCGCTTGTTGCACTTTTGTAAGACTTTACATTCAGTGTTCCGCCGGAAGACAGCATTTCCGCGAGCATAAACGAAGTAAGCCTGTCAGAATCGGGATGCGAAAGCTGAACAGATGGCTGCATATAGTACAGACCAACAGAGTAACGAACCTTATCCATATACATTGGATTTTTGTTCCATTTATTGCTCAGGCTGTCTTCAAGCAGTGAAGTATAGGCTTCAATTTTATCGAGAACAGACCTGTTGTCTTTATCCTGCTTGTTTATGAACTGAAGCTGGGCAAGATAGTTTTCGGGATAGCCGTCGCGCAGCAGGTTTTCCGCAAAGGCAAGGCGTGCGCCTATACTGTTCGGATTGATTACGAGAGCCCGTTTGTACTCATACTGAGCCTGATATGACAAATATTTTTGCGAATAGTCGTTTGCTTTTTTTATGTGCCATTCAGCCCATGCTGCACGACGTTTGTCTTCTACCGGCAGATACTCGCATACTAGCTGCTCCATGGAGCTGCGCATTATTTCATCTTCGGGGTCAATCTCAAGACCTGTTTCATATGAGGCGATGGCTTCTTCTATACGGTTAATCCTGGTGAGAGCAAGACCTTTCAGATACCATGCAGAAGACAGCTTACGGTTGCGGCTTATACGATATTCGCAAATATCGACTACATCCTGAAAATGCATTGTTGAATACAGGATTGATGCCAAAAGACCATAGGCTTCGTCATAATCAGGCTTTAACGTTATTGCGGAACGTACTCTCTGTTCCGCTTCTGTCCACATCCCTTCCTTTGCAAGAAGATATGACGCAAAATAATGGACTTCGGGGCTTTCGCTGTGGTAGCGGAGTGCCTGGTTTATGTATTTTTTTGAAACAGCCGGCTTTCCCAGTTCGTAGGATACAAGCGCAAGCGAAAGCAGAGCCTTGCGGTTCTCAGGCTGGCGCTTGAGCGCATCCTGATACAAAGCTTCTGCGCCGGAAATTCTTCCTTCAAAAATGTCAAGTTCCGCAAGACCAAAACGAGCTTCCGTATCGTTAGGATACTTGTTCAGTACTTCATTAAAAACTTTCCGTGCTTCATCAAGTCTGCCGAGTCCTACAAGCGAAAAACCCTTTAAATTCGGAATGCTTGTATTGTTCTTAAGATATTTTGTAGCCGTGTCGGCATAATCAATCGCCAAATCATATTCGCTCAACGCATAGGCACATTCAGCAAGTGCAAACCATGCCTGCCCAAAAGCAGGATTCATCTGCAGGCATTCCTGATAATACTCGGTAGCTCTGTACCAGTCCTGACGGTTCTGATAAATCTGTCCTTCCTCATACCACTCAAGGGCTGTTTTTTGTTTTTGAGGACGTTCAAAAATTGTCTGTGCAGAAACCTGTGCAAAAAAAGAAACCAACGCAACAAAAAGAACAAAACATCTTTTAACGTTTCCCACCGCTATTCTCCTGTTCTCTTAATAACCTTTACCGAATTTATGCGATGTCCTTCCATCTCCTGAACAATAAAATCATATTTGCCCCAGGAAACTTTCTCAAATTTTACGGGAATTTTTCCAAACAAATCAAATACAAAACCGCCCAGAGTTTCAACTTCCTCATCGGGTATGTCCGCATCGATTTCTTCGTTCAATTCACCGATATTTATGCGTGCATCGCAAATCCACATATTTTCACCTGCGCTCAGGATGTCTTCCCTTTCGTTATCATACTCATCCTGAATATCGCCGACTATCTGCTCTATGATGTCTTCCATGCACACAATGCCCGACATTCCGCCGTATTCATCAATAGCTATAGCAATGTGCACATGCCGTCTTTTAAACTCACGCAGAAGACTGTCGATTCGTTTTGATTCCGGCACAAAAAACGGCTTGCGCAGGATTTTTTCCAAATCGAGCTTTTCATGTTTTGCAAAAATCTTTATCAGTTCCTTTACGTGAAGAACTCCGACTATATTATCAATGGAACCGCTGTAAACAGGAAACCGCGAATGTCCGCTTGCAGTAATCTGTTCAAGAATTTCTTCGTCGGTCATTTCAAGCGAAATAACATCAACATCAATACGCGGTATCATTACTTCCTTTACGGAAGTTTCGGACAAATCCTCAATTCCCTGAATCATGTCCTTTTTTTCTTCAAGTATCTTTTCTTGTTCAGAAACAGACGCGCCGCCGCTGCTGTGAGGATCCTCATCGCTGTTTTTTCCGAATAATCTATCTAATACTTTCATTTTTATTCCTTTACAATTATTTCATCTTTCATTTCTTTCAGCAGTTTTTCCTGAAAAATAAGCATCTCCTGCTCAGGTGAATTATCGCTGTGATCCATTCCGTTCAAATGTAAAATTCCGTGAACCAGCAGCCGTTTTAATTCTTCATTTAAAGTAACGGCAAATTCAGTGCAGTTTGTTAGCAAAGTATCAATACTTATAACAATATCACCTGCCGCATACCACACAACATCATCGTCGTCGGCATATTCATCTCCGCCTTCGAACGAAAGAACATCCGTGGGAGCATCAATGTTTCTGTACTGTTTATTGAGATTTTTGATAAATCCGTCATTACAGAACATAACCGACACTTCCCAGTGATCCAGTTTGAGCTTTTCCAAAACTTTCTGCAGAAAAGGCTCCACATTATCAAACCATTCAGGAGCCTGACAGGTTTCTTCCATTCCGACAAAAATATTATTTTTCATTCGTTTTTTCTTCCTTTTCGTCAGCTTTTCCTTTGTCGGCGTCAGGATTGTCGGGGTCTTTCTGATTAGGATACTCAATGCGCGAATGATAATATCCGGCGAGAATGTTTACAAAAACAGACTGTATTTTGTCCAGCTCGGCAAAAGTCAGGTTTGACTTGTCCAACTGGCGGTCTTCATACTTTTGCATAACAAGCTGATGAATGAATTTTTCAAGTCTTGTAACAGAAGGATTTTCCAGCGTACGGCACGCGGCTTCTACCGTGTCGGCAAGCATAACAACAGCTGATTCTTTGCTGGCGGGAGGTTCTCCCATATACGAATAATCATCGGGTGAAACAGAAGGGTCTGCTTCTTTTGCTTTGTTGTAAAAATACGAAATTACGCCGTTTCCGTGGTGTTCAGCGATAATATCGATTACTTCCTGCGGCAGATGCAGCTGATTTGCCTTTTCAACACCTTTTTTAACATGCCGCCGTATTACGGATACGGAAAGACTTGGGTTTATGTCATTATGCTTGTTGTAATCAGTCTGGTTTTCTACAAAGTATTCGGGCTGCTCAAGTTTGCCCAAGTCGTGATAATACGCTCCAACTCTTGCAAGAAGAGGATTTGCCTGAATTTCACGGCAGGCGCTCTCAGCGAGTGTTGCAACCATCATTGAATGGCTGTATGTGCCCGGAGCGGTAAGCAGCATGTGCTTCATAATGGGGCTGTTCAAGTCTGACAAATCCATAAGCCGGAATGCGGTAACCGTATTGAGGATGGATTCAAGCGGAGTAAGAAAGCCGAGTGCAAGAATACCGGAAATAAAACCGCTGAACAAAGCACCCGCAAGGCACGGCAAAAGTTGTGAACCGTTATCAGGAAAAACAAGCGAAAGCAGCAGGAGCAGAGCAACCTGCAAAAAACCTAAAAGCAACGAAACGCGTATAAAATCAAGGCGTTTTTCCATTTTAAATACAAGTTTTGTGCAAAAGAGACACGAAACCAGTACAAAAACCATAGGCATAGGCCTGAAAGAACACGCCGGAAAAACGGCAAGCGCAAGCACAACCGAAAGAACAACGCCTGTAAAACGGTTTATAAGTATAGTAGCAAGCATTACGCAGAGAGCTGCCGGTATTATTGATACTATAGTATAAGTTGACGAGAAAAGCGGCACTCTTACCATAAAAACCGTGATGGAGTATATGAACAAAAGAACAACGGAAAGAAAGACCAGCTCATCAATCTGAAACTTGTATATTTTTTTTGCCGCAAGAAGAAAATATGTGCTGAGGCACAGCAAAAAAAGATATATTATTGTCTTATACAAACTTTGCAAATCTATTTTATCCGGATTCTGAGCAAGCAGTTTGAGTTTTTCATAGTCTTCCGATGTTATTACAAAGCCCTTACGGATTATGCGGTCACCTTTTTTTATAGTTAAACCGTCAGGTGCAATTGAAAAAATATCTTTTGAAGCAATGACTGTTCTGTCGGCAACCTGCCCGATTTCATATTCAGAAAAAGCGCTGCGTGTTATTGCGGTACGTGTATAATGCTCCACAAATGCAACGATGACCAAAGCCCCGAATGTTATGGCAAGTATAGCAAGAACTCTTGAAGATCTTTTAAAAGATTCCTTAAAATTGGCGAGAAAATGCGCAAACGTTCCGTCCGCAGGCATAATTGATTTTTTAGTGTTGTTTTTCATAAGCCTTTATTATCTTTTTTACAAGAGGATTTCGCACTACATCTTCCGCCTGCATCTTTAAAATGAAAATTTCACTTATAGGCTGCAGTACGGAAACCGCATTAACCAGACCGGATTCAATGCGTTTCGGCAAATCTATCTGAGTTACATCACCTGTAACAAACACCTTTGAGCCTTCGCCCATACGTGTCAAAAACATCTTCATCTGTTCAACCGTCGTGTTCTGAGCCTCATCCAGCAGAATAACGGAATTATCAAGCGTTCTTCCGCGCATATATGCAAGCGGAGCAACTTCAATCATACCGGCGTCATAGAGTTTGCGCAGTACTTCGCGAGGAATAAGCGATTCCATTGCATCGTATAAAGGTCTCAGATAGGGGTTGATTTTTTGCTCCAAATCACCGGGTAAAAAACCGAGACTCTCGCCCGCTTCAACAACAGGGCGCGTTAAAATGATTTTGCGCTTTTTGCGCGAAAGAAGCAGGTACAGCGCGTATGCAACAACAAGAAACGTTTTTCCCGTTCCGGCGGGTCCGAGACAAAAAACCATGTCGTAAAGGTTCATGCCGCGTATAAGTTCGGACTGACTTTTGTTCTTTGGATAGATTCGCTTAAATCCGTCGGGAATTTGAATGTGGGATTCATAAAAGGAATTGGCGTCTTCAGCCGAATCAGAAGACCTTAGTATGGAAGAAATCATTTCGGAACCGGCCTCAGCTCCATCTTCAACTTCAGTCGTTATTCTTCCGATTATCTGCTTAAAACGGCTGCAGATCTGAGCATCCGCGTCCGAAACGGACAATTCATTACCTTTGGTAAAAACTGGAACACCGAGGTGTTCTTCAATGAGTCGCAAATTACTGTCGTTTGAGCCGCAGATTTTTGACAATATGTCAGAATCTGTAACTACTATGGTATAAGACGATTCCACCGCAGTTATTTTACAGTTGCATTTATAATCAGTCAAGAGATTGAAAAAGGGATTAATTTAACACAGTAAAAGCAGTTCACAACTGAATAAAAAAAGGCACTCGAATTCCTTTTGTCGGGCAACCGGAACTCGAATCCGGGACCCCAAGTCCCCCAGACTTGTACGCTAACCAACTGCGCTATTGCCCGACAAAAAAAACTGAAGTGCCTTTCAGCATTTAAAAATGAAAATTCTCTTAAAAAACTCTAAGCGAAAATTAAGTTACCAAAATTGCTTTTTTATGTCAATCAATATATTCTTATATTGTATGATTTGTCGATAAATGATAGATAATGGAGAATGTTTTTTAAGGAACTGACGATGAAAAAAAGCATAGTCTTTGCAGGTATTATTCTTTCAGGTCTTTTTGCCGCATCATGCACACTTACTCCTGCGGTTGTAGTTGGAGAAACCATAGCTGAAACGGGCATTGTTTCGGCATTGGAAACCAGGATTTCTCCCAAAAATGAGTATTTGGAGAATCAGGAAAAATATCAGAATCTGAAAGATTTTTCATTCGTCAAAAATACCGGTGAAATTGAAGCATACGATGTTATTGTTCCGGTAAAAACAGCCGCATGGCGTAAGGCGGCCATAGCAGGCACACAAACCTTTGTTTCAGACACAGACGCAGTACAGGAACA
>DBWK01000065.1:11195-29369 GCA_002308875.1 Treponema sp. UBA1240 | reverse complement strand
TCGGAAAACCTTTTAGGCTACACAGACACAAATCAAAATACGCTTCTGCACATTGCGGCAAAATACAACAATCCAGAAATAATTGAATGGCTGATCAATAAGGGTGCGGATACGGAAGCTCTTAACAACTTCGGCGACACACCCGTACACACAGCTTTGTCGTCCGCCGCGCCCGAAGCATGTGCAGCTCTTGCGAACGGCGGCGCAAATCTTTTTACGCCCAATTCAAATGGAAAAACCGCTTTCGCACGCGGTATTGAAAAAGGAAAAGACTACTATCCGGTTTTTGTAACAAAAGAAGCAGGATATGTAAAAGACATAAAAGGACAGACTATTGTCCATTACTTTGCAAGAATCGGCGATATGCACGGAATTTCCGCATGTATAAAGCAAAATCTTCCACTCGATGAACCTGATAACAACGGAAAAACACCTATCGTACTTGCCTACGAAAACAAAGAAAGCCCTGAATCCGCTGCAATCGCCGCAATGCTTCTGCTTGCTGGCGCAAAACCACAGCACGGCGAGTACGAATACTTTGAAACAACAGTAAAAACCCGTAATGCGGGACATATATTTGAAGACAAACAGACTCCTATTCACTGCGCGGTAATCTCAGGGCATGAAGGAATTCTTACATACCTTTTGGCTTGCGGCGCAAAACCGAACGGTAAAGACAATTCAGGCGCAACTCCTTTGCATACAGCAGTCCGGTACGGCAAGACAAAGTTTGTTTCCATACTGCTTGAGCATGGTGCGGACGTTGACGCATGCGACAGTATGCTAAAAACACCTCTGCTTATAATGGCGCCGCCCGAAACGCAGGACGAAATTTATGCACAGCTTCTTGCTGCCGGCGCGGATATCAATGTTCAGGACGCATTCGGTGACAACGTTCTCCATATTGCAACGATGGGGAATATGTCAACCGGACTGCTCGCACAGCTCATTAACAACGGTGCTCTTGTAAACACACAGAACAAAAAAGGACTTACTCCGCTATCGCAGGCAGTTGAACAAGGCAACACGGAACACATAAAAGTTTACGTAAACGCCGGAGCGGATATTTTTTCGCAGGATAACAACGGCGAAACACCTGTTTCTAAAAGCCTTGCAAACGACAAAATTCTTAAAGCCCTTATCACGGAAGAAAACTGCAACATTTCGGATTTTTACGGCAATACAGTACTGCACATTGCAGCTGAAAAAGACGCGCCGACAAACTGTATAACATATCTATTGAACTGCGGTATAAAACCGAACGCACCCAACTGTTACGGAGAAACTCCACTGTTCAGCGCACTAAAGGCGGACAGCGGAAGAATAATACAAATTCTTACAAAAGCCGGCGCAAAAACAGATTACAAAGACAATCAGGGAAACACCGCCCTGCATACGGCAGTAAAATATATGGCCGAAAAAAGCGCAGCCCGTCTGATTTCATACGGATATTCCGTTGACGCCAAAAACAAAGCTGGAAAAACGCCACTTGCGGAAGCCGTTACCGAAAACCGTATAAATATGGTAAAGCTTTTTATTTCAAAAGGCGCAAACGTAAATGCTGCGGACATTACCGGAAAAACAATACTCATGGATGCCATAGAATGTAAAAATCCCATAGCCATCAGTCTTCTGCTTGGCAAAGGAGCATCTCCCGAAAAAACCGACATTTACGGACGCAACGCATTTCACGAAGCTGCCGCCGGGAAAAACGAACCCATAATAAGACAGGTTGCACAAACCGGTACAAATCCGCTTTCTACAGACGAAGCAGGCATTACACCTTTCAGCCTTGTAATAAAATGTCCGCTGCATATGATAAAAACACTGCTTGGAAACAACACAAATGTTACGGACAAATACGGAAACACACCGCTGCATATTGCCGTTTCAAACAACGCATCCGACGAGCTCATCGATTTTCTGCTTGAAAAAGGATATCCGCTAAATCATCAGAACAACGACGGCAAAACCGCGCTCCAGCTTGCAATTCAAAACGGTATGAATAAAACGGCACAAAAAATGATCAGAAGGCGTGCCCTTGTCTATCTGCCGGACAAAAATCATTATAATTCCGTGCATACAGCCATGCAGTACAATCCGTCAATCCTAATCGATATGACCAAATATTCAAAAGGTCAAACCGATGAAAACGGCAATACACTGCTCCATTACGTTGCAACAAGCGCTGACATATCAGTTATAAAGGCTCTTATTGAAAACGGTGCGGATATAAATGCAAAAAACAAGAACGGCGATACTCCCGCTGATATTGCAGAAAGATTTTCAAGAGAACCTGAAATAATTGAACTTTTTCAATAACATAACGGCATTGTGTGGAAAACAAACAAAAAATGTGTTATATTTATAAAAGCTTAATGTTGGATTCTGAAAAATGAAGTGTGAAATTTGCGGTATTAGGGAAGCTGTTTTATTTGTACAGCAGATTACATTTAATAAAACTAAGGAAATGCACATTTGTCTTGATTGTGCTAAACTTCACGGACTTTCTGGAAACTTTGAACTCCCTGCAAACAACCTGTTTTCAGAACTTTTGAACGATGCCGAAGCAGTTGTCAAACAACAGAAAGCCGTCTGTCCTGTATGCGGTTTTTCGCTTGAAGATTTGCAGAAAAAACACCGGTTGGGTTGTCCCGAATGCTATACATTTTTTAAAAGTGAAGTTTTTTCAATACTGAAAAAATCCGGTATAGAAGGAACATACCACGGTTCACTTCCTAAAAAGCTTCCGAATTTCAGATCAATCCTTACAGACAGAATGATTTTTCAGGAAAAGTTGGATAAAGCCGTTGCCGAAGAAGACTACGAAAAGGCAGCTTTTTACCGCGACAAGCTAAAAGCATTACAAACAAGTTCCGACATACATTTTTTGGATGACGGGGAAACAGATGAGTAATACAAATTCATCCCAACTTTCTCACGATGCCTGGTATTCGTTTCCGGGTGAAGAAAACGACATTGTTCTTTCAACACGCGTAAGACTTGCACGCAATCTGGCGGATTTTACGTTTCCGTCACAATCAAACGCGGATGAAGCCGAGCGCATTCAGTCGCTGATTTTTGATTCTTTTTCAAGCATGGAAAACCCCGACAACTTTCAAACAATCAGGCTTTCAAACATCGATGCGCTCGGACAGCGGATTCTAGCGGAACGTGGTATGTTTCCCTACCCTGCATATTCTTTTCCGTGGTGCGGCGGCATTGTCCGCAATGACGGCAAAATAGCATGTTCCGTAAACTATCTTGACCACATCAGAATTGCTTCTTTTATATCAGGCTTTGATTGTGAAAAAGCGTATCTTACGGCGCACGATATAGATTCTTCGTTGCAGGATAAGCTTCAGTTTGCCGCCTCGCCACAGATGGGATATCTTACTTCAAACCTCAAGGATCTCGGCAGCGGGATGAAACTTTCGGCAGTTTTGCATTTACCGTCAATAACTATTGCAAAAATTGCCGATAAAGTATTTAGGGAAACAACCGACACAAATTGTATGGTTTCAGTGTTTTTTGATCCAAAGGAAATTTCCGCATCAGGTTCTTTCTTTTTGATTCAAAACAAAAACAGCTATTGCGGCGATGAGGGCGAACAGCTTCAGAATTTTCAGCAGACCATTCTGAGAATTGCTGAATATGAGCGCGGAGCCACAATGAGTTTGCTTGAAACACGACCAACACGTGTCAAGGATTCCGTTTACAGAGCGATTGCCACTCTGCGCTATGCAAGATTTATAAGCAGAAAAGAAGGTCTTGAGCTTATATCCAGAATAAAATGGGGTTTGAATCTGGGCATTTTATCCGGTATTGAGCACAATGAACTAACCGCCCTACTTTACCGCATTCAAAACGCGCACTTGCTGTATGTGAGCAGAAACAGCAGTCTTGACTTTGAAAAAGACATACTTACGGAAGACGCAAAAATTGACCGGCTGCGGTCGCTTGTAATGCAGGAAGCGTTATCTTCCGTACAAATAAACTGACAGGAATGGAATGATGTTTAAAGGACTTTCACCACGCGCACACAAAATAATTTCAATTTTTGCACAGGAAGAAGCAAGAAAGCACAACAATGATCAAATTTTTCCGGAACACATTATATTAGCTATTCTAAAATCAGGCGAAGGTTTGGGTTACGCCGTAATAAAGCAGCTTAAAATAAATCCTTTGGCACTTCAGCTTGAGATTGAGAAAAAAATTCCTAAAAATCCCCTTCCAACATATATTTACGCGGATATTCCGCCTTCACGACGCCTCAGCACAATGATTGACTATGCGGCTGTGGAGTCACGTTCTCTCGGACAGGATTATATAGGAACAGAACATCTGCTGCTGGCGGCGGTAAAAGAAGAAAAAAGCACTGTTGCCGACTTTTTTGACACGGCCGGAATTAATTTTGAAACAGTCCGCAAAACAGTTATTCAAATTCTGCGGACTTACGGCAACTCGATAGGCAGCTCGCACAAAAACCTTGATTCAAATGTATCAAAAACATATTCTGCCAAAAATTCGTATGTAATGTCATCAAATCCATTTTTTACTGCAGGAACACAAAATCAGCGGCATGTACCGTCTGTACTGAAAGAATTCAGCCGCGATCTTACACAAAAAGCCAAGGAAGGAGCATTGGATCCTGTCGTTGGGCGCACAAAGGAAATTGACCGTATTATTCAAATTCTTTCACGGCGTACAAAAAACAATCCGGTTCTCGTAGGTGAGCCTGGCGTTGGAAAAACAGCAATTGTTGAAGGACTAGCACAAAGAATCGTATCCGGTGATGTTCCGCGCAATCTTTTTAACAAGCAGATTCTTACGCTGGATTTGGCATCCGTTATTGCCGGTACCAAATACCGCGGTGAATTTGAAGAGCGTATAAAAAAAATAATAAAAGAAATTGCAGACAACAAGAACATTGTTCTCTTTATTGACGAACTGCACACAATTATCGGCGCGGGCGGTGCGGAAGGCGCAATGGATGCTTCAAACATCATAAAACCCGCCCTTTCACGAGGAGAATTACAGTGCATAGGTGCAACAACAATAAAAGAATACCGCAAATACTTTGAAAAAGACGCAGCCCTTGAACGCAGGTTTCAGACTGTAAATGTTGAAGAACCTTCAATAGAAGAAACAAAACAGATTCTGCAAGGACTAAAAAAGCGCTATGAAGATTTTCACGGCGTATATTATGAAGATGACGTTATTGATTCAATCGTACGCTATTCAAACCGCTTTATAACGGAACGCTTTCTGCCGGACAAAGCCATTGACGTAATGGACGAAGCCGGCGCAATGAAAAAGATTACACAGGCTGTTCCACCGGTAGAACTGACGGAACTGGAAGAAAAAATAACGCGTCTTACAGCAGAAAAACAACAGCTTGTAATCAATCAGGATTATGAAAAAGCTGCACAAGTGCGCGACGAAGTCCGGGAACTTCGCAATCAACTTGAAACAGTCCGAAATTACTGGCAGGAAAAAGACGATTCTTTTTCACACAAAGTTACTATTAATGATATAAATTCCGTTTTATCATCAATAACAGGCATTCCGCTTGATACAATAGACACAGCGGAAACACAAAGATTGTTAAAGATGGAACAGGAACTCCACAAAACCGTTATAGGGCAGAACGAAGCCGTATCCACTATCACTTCCGCCATAAGACGTGCAAGAGCGGGCGTTTCTTCAGCGAGAAGACCGATGGGCTCATTCATCTTTCTTGGTCCTACCGGCGTAGGAAAAACCCTGCTTGCAAAAACACTTGCAAAATTCCTGTTTGGGTCGGAAGATGCGCTTGTCCGCATTGATATGAGTGACTACATGGAAAAGCATAATTCCAGCAAGCTTGTTGGTGCACCGCCCGGATATGTAGGTTATGAAGAAGGCGGAACGCTTACCGAAAAAATCCGCCGCAATCCGTATTCTGTCGTACTGCTAGACGAGATTGAAAAAGCACATTCTGATGTTTTCAATCTTTTGCTGCAGATTCTCGAAGAAGGAGAACTCAAGGACAGTCTCGGTCACACTGTTAACTTCCGTAACACCGTAATCATTATGACTTCAAATGCGGGAGCACGACAAATCTCAAATTCAAACAGACTCGGTTTTAACCGCTTTGATAACGACATAATCGATTATTCCGACATAAAATCAAATGCAATGAACGAGTTGAAAAAGCTTATGAGCCCGGAACTTATAAACCGTATTGACGACATAATTGTATTCGACTCACTCAGCAAAGAAGAAGTCGCCCAAATTCTTGAAATACAGCTTTCGGAACTTTCTGCAAGACTCAATGAACAGGGATTTGAGCTTACCGTAAAATCCGGTGCAAAAAACTATCTGATCGAAAACGGATATGAGCCGGCATACGGTGCAAGACCTATGCGCCGTCTTATTCAACGTGAAATAGAAGACCCCGTCGCATTTGCGATAATAAGCGGAAAGGCTTCAACCGCGAATGAAATAGTCATAGACTTTAAAAAAGAAAAAATCACTATTTCATACAGGGGTAAAAAGGAAGCAAAGCAGGACCACTCAGAAGCATTAGAACATGTTGAAGAGCTTGCAAAATAATTTGTAGTTAGTAAAGGGCAAAACTTACATCAACAGCGCCGGCGCGAACAAGCTTTGCTGCGCCGCCGGTAATGTTGACAATAGTCGAAGGAACGCCGCCTTTTTTGTCACCGTCGGAAACAATAAGAGGAACGTCTTTTTCAAATTCTTCCATAATATCGTTTATTTTCCACAAAGCCGGACAACCTGAACGGTTAACGCTTGTGGAATATACAGCACTTTCAGAGTATTCAATAACTTTTCTGAGCCATTCATCAGCGGGACACCTTAATGCAACCGTTCCACCTCCGAGAACTTCTTTTCGCCGCACAATCAGCGTAAGCGGAGCCGGCCACAAATCCAGCAGCACACTCGGAATCCGGTCATCTGAATATTTTTGATAATCTCCAGGAAATGCTATTAGTTCAATAAACGGCTTGTTCTCTTCTCTGCCCTTTATTTTTCTCACTGCATCGGCGCAGTCGGGAACTCTTGCGGAAAAACCGTATATGGTGTCGGTGGGAATAATTACAACTTTACCGTTTTTTATATATTCCGCCGCTGTCTTTTCAGACGCAGGGCTGTTCTTGAGTATCAGCAACCTGTATTCCTTCAAGTCTGCGGTCGTGGAGTTTTTCCCTCAAACTCTGCATATAAAACAGTGCAAGGGAAAAAAGAAACATAACAATACCCGATAATTTGCAAACCCATTCAGGCACATATTCTACTTCTTTTATTACAATCGGGCTTCCTGTTTCGGGAATGTAATCTACAGGAGGATTAAGACCGGTAAGTCTGATTATTTTTTCGTTGTCCTGCACATAACCAAGTTTACGGGCATAAGACGCGATTACTTCGGGGTCTACTTTAAGAGCATATAATTCCGTTGATAAATTTTCGTTAATCTGTTTAATTTTTTGAAAATTGGCGGAAATAATCTGTTTTTGTTCTTCCATCTGTGAGGTTGCCCACAATCCGTCAGAACCAAAAAGTGTTGAAACAAAAACATACATCAGTGTACCAAAAAACACCGATAGCAAAACTTTATTTTGTGTCATACAATTAATAACGGCATTTGAAAGTTTTTTCTGAAGCTTCTTATGTTTTTTAAATAATTATCCGTTTGAATATGGGCAAATTTTTGACTTTTGCCGATAAAAATTAAAGAGATTTTACGGCAAAGCGCATTTTTGAAAAAAAATGTACCCCTGTTGTTGCAAATAGTGCTATAATGGCAGATAATGGATATGTATATAGTGGTAGAAAGTTAATCATACTAAAAATACAGATTATTGCCAAAACAGGGAAACAGAAAGGATACTACCAAGTTGAATTTTGACAACGTAACAGATTTTAATATTGATGATTCTGAAAATCAGATGATTCCTCCGGATTCACCTTTTCTCGCTAAAAAAGCCGATGCTGCTTACGATAAAAACGATATTGACATTCAGGACTTTTCGGAAGATATGCTTTCCGACCTTTCTGAAAAAATCGCAATAAAAACTAATACAGATGAACAGATAAAAGATCCTGAAGACGAAGCGCAGGAAATAGATTTTTCAAACGAAGAAGAAATTGACCTCGGTGATTTTTTGTCGGACAGCAGTACAGAAGATGTTACGGCACAATTTGAAGTACCTGTTTCAGACTTTATGAGCGGCGGGGATGAAGACGTTACAGCTCAATTTGACGTACCTGTTTCAGACTTTATGACCGGCGGCGATGAAGATGTTACAGCTCAGTTTGACGTACCTGTTTCTGACTTTATGGTCAGCGGCGGTGAAGATATTACCGACGATTTTTTAAGTGAACTGAACAGCGAATTTTCGGGTAGTCCTTCAAAAGAAGATAAAACCGAATACATGTACGATGCACCGGTCGACATTGAACTTACTTTTGACGACAGCTTTGTTGACGAAATAAAAACCGAATCCTACGAACACGTTATTGACGAAACAAACGCATTTGCAGACGTTACAATAACAGACGCAAACGGCGTGGAAGACAATTTTGACGACTTTTTCAGCAGTCCATCACAGACACAAACACCCGCTGCTGAAACAAAAACACAGGAAACAGCTTCGTTTGACGTTGTAAATGAATTTGACGACTTTCTTACATCAGATGCACAGGAAGCTCCTCTTTCCGATATTGTGGGCGGTGAACGCAAAATCACAAAAATCGTTGACTACAACATTACAGTTAAAGAAGATGATTCCGCAAGTGCACAACCTCTTGCTACCGAAGATACAAACAGTGATCTTGACGTAAATGAATCCATTCCGCTTTTTACTTCGGAAGAAGAAAGAAAACAACAGCTTGCCAGATACATAAAAAAGACTGATACAGCAAACATCGAAACAGCATCATCTTCAATTGACGACTTTGATGTTGACGCACTGCTTGCGGAAGTGGAGGTTTCGTCGGATATAACCGGGAGTATAACCGAAACTGAAATTCCTCCCGATGATACATCAAAAGAAATTCCTTCATTGGATGATCTTGATGGTGTAGAACCAACAATCCCTGAAATGGACGACATGGAAATTGTGAATGATTCACAAACGCCGCAGGAACCTGCTGATGATATAATAGACTTTGATATCCCGGTAGAGGACAAATCCGTTACAGCTTTTGATGAAGCACTCGTTTCGGATGAAAATCAAAATGCATTTTTTGAACCGGAAGTTTCCGATGATATAAATGAAAATTTTAATGCACTAAATGATAACAAAAAACTTGATATTACAAAAAATTCAGAGTACAATGTTAATGAGCTTGATGAGGAGGAGCCAATGAATTTTGATGATATCACCCAGACACCGCAGGAAGATGAAAAACTAAATGCTTTTTCGGAAACCGAAGGAGCGGCTTCTTCGTCATCTGACACCAGTTCGGTCTTGAAAGAGATTTCTTCAGAACTGAACCAGCTGCGTTCTGAACTCGCTTCACTTAAAGCTGAATTTTCAGCTTTCCGCAACGGACAAACAACATCAGCTGCTGTAGAAGAACCTGCCGCTGCCGAACAGGTTGGTCCCGAAGAAGCTGAAGAAGAACCGATTGACCTTAAGATGGAACCACTTGAAGAACCTGAAGCTGAAGCAGTGGAAGCACCTGCATCCGGTTCAACAGGTTTCTTTGATGATGATGCCGAAGACGATACGATTGCACTTTCCGGTGATGAACTGACTAACATACTTAACAACGCCGACTTTACTGAAGAATACGTTGACAATACACAGGAAGAGCCTGCAGATTCTGAACTGCCGGGTTCTGTAACTGAAATTGACCAGAACGAAGAACCTGTTGCGGAAGAAACTGATGGTATGAATCTTTCCGCTGACATTGATTTTGATGAAAAACTTGAAGAACCTGAACTCGATGACGTAGCAATATCTGATGATTTGGATGCAACAATCGAAGACGATATTTCAATTCCAAAGGTTGATGATATTCTTGAACCGCCCGCGGAAGACGATATAGTAGGCGAAGAAACTCCCGTTACAACAGATTCCCTTTCTTCAGACAACATTGATTATTTGGAATCAGAACCTGCTTCTGACGAAATGCCCGAAAAGAGCATGGATATTCCCGATGACTTTGGAATGGAAGAAGAACCGCAGGACATTGTTCTTGAAGAACCGGAACAGGAAGAACCCGTTCCTACAGTTGAATCTGTTACAAATGATATTCCTTCAGAAGAAGCCGATTTTACTGAACCGGAAATCAGTGACGCTGATTTTGGCGACGACGAGCCTCTGCCGCTTGCACCGGAAGATTTGCCAGCCGACGCTGATGAAGAAGCTGAAGCGAATGAACCTACTGACAAAGTTTTTGAAAGCGACCAGTGGAATGAACCTGAAACCGCTCCAGTTGAAGAAGAACCGGAATTTGTTCCTGCTGAAGAACCTGCACCTGCGGCGGATGAATCACATTCTGTGCTTGAAAAAGCAAATCAGATTAAGGGCACAATGACGTCAGATTTGAGAGATGAAATAAAATCAGTATTGATTTATATGGATCAGCTTTTGGAAAATCTGCCGGAAGACAAAATTGAAGAGTTTGCAAAATCCGAATACTTTGAGACTTACAAAAAACTTTTCAAGGAATTAGGACTGTCCTGATTTATGGGTTTACTACAACGCTGTAGTGACATACTGGAAAGATACAACAAAATGTTTGTATCTTTCCAAAATTCAAAAAACACAATACCGTTTTCTTTTCAGCAATTGCATCGGATTTTGAATAAATTTGGTGTTTTGCATTTGGGACTTTATGTACCCATCGACAAGCATTATACAATGTTCTTTAATCATGGTTTTGACGCTAAAACGCTCTCTCAGGGCAATTCCAGCGCAGATTTTTGGTTTGGAACACTTTCATCTGTACAACCTGAACTTTCAGCACAAAAACCGGAAGAAAACACCTGGTATACACAGGAAAACCAGCAGCTGGACTCGTTCCTCCAGCTTTTTTCCCTTGAGGACAGAGAACACATTGCCCTGCTCCATATAAAGTTTCTTACATTCAACAATATACGTAACTGCATTATTCTTGTATCACAGGAAAACAAAAATCAAACCGAAACCGACACTCTTTTGGACTTTATAGATGAAAATTTTTCAGATTTGCTTCCGCATATTGAAAACATCCTCAAATTTCATCTGTACACACTAAAACCAAATATCATAAATCAAAATCCCTGCGACTTGATTCAGGAAAACTACAATGCAGAACTTTCGGGCACAATGATAGACATTTCATTTTCGCCTCTTATACAGTCTTTACGGGATTCTAATCCTAATCCTGATATAGTTCAAATAATTCTGATTCTCAGCAGACTGATAAAAGATCATCTTCCCGAAAACAGTTTATGTGTTGAACATGATTCTGAAAACCTTAAACTGATACTTTTTTCGCAGAACGGCGTTTTTGTGGAAAAATTTGCAAAAGATATGATGAACTATCTGTCGGATTATTTTTCCAACGGTGAAGAAAAACGTATAGTTTTTTCTACGGAAGGTACAACTATGGAACCGGATGAGCTTTTAAAATTTCTGCAACTTAAAGACACGGAACCGCAATTTTGAACGTAACGTACCTGCAATCCAAAGACAACAAAAAAATCTGTTCCTACAATAATATACTTTTGCACTCAGCATACAATCCACAAAAAGAAGCTGAACGTTTTGTGCAGACAATTTCAGCGGACTTTGAACCAAAATATGTTGCAGTAACAGGCCCCGCCCTCTCCTACTGCATTCCGTTTTTACGAGCAAAATTTCCAAACGCCAAGTTAATCGGAATTCACTATACAACTGAGTTTTTATCCGATAACGCTGACTGGGACAAAGTAATCTTTTCCGACAAGTCAGTTCAGATGCAACTTTATTCTTACATAGGTGAAGAAGATGCATCTTCCGTTCTTTTTTTGTCATGGAAACCGAGTGAATCCGCCTTTCCTGCCGAATACCGTGAAACTTGGAATGAAATAAAGCTTTTTTTAACAACATCAAAGAACGTGCTTGCCACAAGAATGTTTTTTAACAAGCGCTGGACAAAAAATTCAATCAAATTCTGCAATTATGTATCCAAAATAAACTCTGTTTCATGCGACTCCAACACTCCGATTGTTATTACAGCTTCCGGTTCATCGCTTGCAGGACTGCTGCCGACACTCAAAAAATTCAGAAACAGATTTAACCTTATTGCCGTTTCGTCATCACTTTATCCGCTCCTGTACAGCAACCTCATTCCAGATGCGGTAATATCAACTGACGGCGGTTACTGGGCAAAAAAGCACTTGGACGTACTCGAGCAGTTCAATGTACCGCCTGTACCACTTTTTTTATCACCCGAAAGCGCAATTTCAATAGAGTTGCTTAAAAAATCGCCTGTTATTCCACTTTGTTACGGTGACGGTATTGAAACAATTCTGCTGAATTTCTGCAAAATTCCGTGTGTAAGGGCGGAACGAAACGGCACAGTTTCCGGCACAGCGGCGGAATTAGCACTTGCGCTTACAAATACCGATGTATATGCATTCGGCTTGGATCTGGTGTTTTCAAAAGGCTTTCAACATACACAACCGAACAGTTTGGAAGCACAAGCCGCTGCAAAAGACAACAGATTAAGACCTTTGTCAACACGAACCGGAATTCAGGGCTTTGATACAGGTTCTTTATCCGTATATAAAGAATGGTTTTCAAGCAGGGAACCAGCGTTTGAAAAACGTTTTATACGCGTTTACGAGGCAAATTCACCTTTCAGTGAACACTTCGGAAACATCAGGGAACTTCCGCACACAGCTTTTGAGACAAAGATGCAAAAAGCTGCAAAGGTACAAAAGCCGTTTTCCGTTCCAAAAAGCGGTTATATACCGCAAAACAATGAAAAGATCAGCGAACTTCTTTGCCAAATAAAGACAAAGCTTATGGATGCAAAAAAACAAAATATTCCCGTTACAAATCTTGACGAAGAACTTGTTCTGTGGATAAAAACAGTATCATTAGGGGAATATCTTACATTGGAAAAAACAAAAAGCCCTGTAAATGATAAAATAATAAAAGACTTTGAAGATATATTATGACCGACAAAGAATTATTCAATTTGAACATTTCAGTTTTAATCAAAAAGGACCGCAATCTGGCAAAAAAAATCTCTGAAGCCGATTCGTCCAAATCCACCTACACAGGAATAACAACCGCAAAAAATGGAATGAGTGTTGTACTTTTTGCAAATTCAAGACCAATGTACTCGCTTTACAATCCAACACCGAGATCCCAAACAGAAACTTCCGAAAAAACCTTTTATCTTGTGACGGGGCTTGGCAACGGATATCATTTTCAATACCTTCTTGAAAACGGAAAAAACCGCATTCTTGTGGTAGAAAAAGACACACATACATTAAAATTCCTTTTCAGCCATCAGGATTTTTCTTCTATATTACAGTCACCCAACTTTCTGTTATGTACGGTAGAAGAACTTCCGCAAAAGCTGACCGAATCCTACATTCCTCAAACGTGCGGAATTTTTAACTACACGGCTAACAGAGTCTGGGCTGAAAACAATCCCGAAACAGAGAAAAACATAAGTGACACAGTTCAGTCATCACTGAAACAAATAAGCGCGGATTATTCCGTACAGGCCCACTTTGGTAAAATATGGCAGAGAAACATCATCGAAAACCTGTTTATTCTTTCAAAACAAAAAAACACGTCACAAGTCAAAATCCCTGCACACAAAAAAGCGGCCATTGTGGCAGCAGGGCCTAGCCTTGATAAATCAATCGTAATACTTACCGATAACAGAGATGAATATTATATCATAGCAACGGACACAGCATCCCAGGTTCTTTTTTTGAACGGTGTAGTTCCGGATGCAGTTGTAAGCGTTGACGGACAAAATATTTCATACAGGCATTTTTTAAAAACGAGCAGTTTGCCAAATACCATATACGTACTGGATTTATGCGCAAATCCCGCAATAAGTAAAGCAGTTGCAAACAATTCCGGCATACTGCACTTTGCCGCAAGTTCTCATCCGCTTTGTGCGGCTGCAGCAGCTTTTTTTAAGGAACAAACAGGAACAGACGTTTTTCCGTTTTTGGATTCCAGTTCCGGCACAGTTACAGGCGCCGCACTGGATTTTGCAATAAAGGCCGGATTTGCGAACATAGAGTTGTTCGGTGCGGATTTTGCCTACTCAAACGGAAAACCTTACTGCAAAGGTTCTTATCTTGATGAAACATTCAACAACTCGTCACTGCGTACTGAAACACAGGAAACAGCATTTTCGGCTCTTATGTTCAGAACACCGCTGATATACAAACAAAACGGCGTAACAACTACCGAAACTCTCTCACAATACGATTCTGCCGTACAACAGGCAGCACTTCAGCATGCTTCAACCGCAAAAATCAGCAAAATTTCTTCCGATTTACAGCCTTATACGCTCATTGTACCGCCAAATTGCCTGAAAAAGCAGATCCAGTCTGATTTTTTTGCAGAAACACTTTATAACTCATTAAATTTTGCCGATTTTATAACGTGGATACTTAAAAGTATTCGTGAAGCAAAAGGAAAATCGCAGGCGGATATAATCACGGCGCTTTTACCTTTTGCGGCCTGGTGCGAAAAAAAAGGCTTCTATCAAAGTTCAAAGGATTCATTTGACAGGGTTCTTGATTTGGCACACGACTTTTTCAAGCGTTATGCGGAGTAATATATGACGAATAAAAGTGTAGTTTTCTTTGTTGTCTTAATAATATTCTTGTTTATCATAGGTTTTGCATATTTTGCAGTCAGCTGTATGTACGACATAAAAGTTGGAACAGTCGGTGCAGAACAACAGTTTAGAGAACTACTCAGAGAAATGGATGCCGAAGCCGCATCGTCAAAGTTTTTATCCGCCGAATACCTTAACAAACTCCAGCCAATGATAGAAAAGAACGATTATATTGCAGCCGTTACGATTAAAAGCGATACTACAACCTATTTTGCCTATCCCACAAATTCCCGTTACATATCAGCAAATTCAATAACACCGGAAATAGCCGTTTCTTCACCGTCAATGATTGTGCGGTCAACGAACATTCCTCTTAATGACAAAATCAACACAGTCGTTACAGCAGCTGTATATCTGCTTCCACCGCACACAATCTTTAAATTTGCCAGGAACAGCTTTGTTATAATCCTTGCAGGAACATTACTTGCAGTAATAATTCTTATTATCTGCTCAAGAACATCAAAAGACGGCAAAACTACCACCGGGAAAAAAGAAGTTCCGTCAAGTAGCGATTTTGACGAGATTGATATAGATTCCGCATTTGCCCCCAAGGAAGAACCGGAACAGAAATTTGAATTTTCCGCACCGGAAGAACAAACATTCCAGGAAAAAACAACACCTGACAACTTTGCCGCTGAACCGCAGCAGCCTGAAACCGTACAAATCGACCCCCTGGGCCTGTTTTCACCTACAACAGGTTTGAGCTGGGAATCATATATTGAAACAAGACTTGATGCCGAACTTGTAAGAGCCGCTTCTTCAGAACAGGATATATCTCTTGTTTATATACGCGTTCTTGATTTGCCGCACAATCATCCGGCTGCAAGAAAGATTGCAGACACACTTATAAAAGCTTTTTCTTTCAAAGATTTGATTTTTGAATTCGGTGAAGACGGATACGTCTGTATTCTGCAGAACACTGACCTTACACACGGACTGATTGCCTGCGAAAAGCTTTACACAGAACTCACAGGTCTGCTACAGGAATTTGACGTTGATAAAAAAGTGTTCTTCGGACTTTCAAGCAGAACTCTGCGCCTTATTCCGGGAATCAGACTTATAAAAGAAGCTATGCAGGCTGTTGATAAGGCGATGGAAGACCCTACCCTGCCTATTGTTGCATTTAAGGTTGACGCCGAAAGATACCGCAAATTCCTTGCGGAAGAAGTTTCTAAAGCAAACGTTTAGCATTTTCTCATTCTTTTAATTCTAATGACATATTTCTCTTTCCGTGTTATAATTAAGGTATTGTGGAAGAATTAGGCGAAAAACACGATTTATCTTTTACTCCAGTAAGCATCGATGAATTCTTTGATAATGACTCAAAACAAAAAAGCGATGATATAAACACCAACATCGTTGTTTTGTCCACAAAAGAAAAAGAACTTGTAAATATGGTCTTTGACCAGTTACGAACTTCTTCACCGCAGGCACTAGAAAGCATAACCGCACAAATAGCCGATTTGGAACGTCTTGCTGCGGCAATCGCACGCTTTCCGTCATTATTGCAGCGACAGGTATTTGCCGGACAGGAAGTGCGTACACAGGAATCTCTTGTTCACGCCCTGCTTGAATTCCGAACGGGTGACCGTATGTTGCACCTGCCTTCAAAAGCGATTCTTGGTAAAGGTTTTCTCGTAGCAAAATTTCATACTTTTGTTTCAATGTCAAAAGCTGCACGTGCTCAGCATTTTCATACAAAGGATTTGGAAGCGTTGCGCTCGGCAACCCTCAGAATAATGTTCACAATCATGGCGGAAGACGTTTATCTTTCATTGCTGGAAGACACGCAGATTCCGCAGGATATACGCGAACAAATTGCTGTTTCTCTGATTGTTTTGTGGGAACACCGCAGCGACCAGAACGTAGCGGATATAGCACCCGTTCTTGAAGCCGTTTGGACAGTAAGAGACAAGCTTGTTCCAGCCTTTGGAACAATGGTAGGAACGAGCGAACTGCTTTTGCTCACAATAGAGCTGGACGAACAGTGGACAATGTTCATCAAGGAAAAACTCAGCGACCCTGACATTTCGCAGGCACTTGAGGAATTTCTTTTTTCGCTTTCGCACGAACAAATTAATATTCTTAAAAACAAAATAAAGGAACAATCCTGCACATCAATAAGCCGCGAAGATGTTTACGCTCTGCTCGGAGAACGCATTCCCGTGGATGTGGAACTTGATCCGAGAAATTTTTATTTGCGCTACACAATCCGCCGCGACAATGCACGTGCAAGAACAAGGTTGAATTTGGAAGGTCCTCATAAAACACTTGAAGACCATTTTACGCGTTTTATTCTTGAAAAAAATCTTGAAAAACAGCACAATGATATCTATGCAAAGTAAAAAGGAATTATACAGATGCGGTGAAAAACTGCGCCAAGTAAGAGAACGCCGCGGTTTAACACTAAAACAGGTCGCTCAGCAGGCCGACATAAGCGAAAGTCTTGTTTCACAAATTGAAAGAAACAAAGTATCACCGTCCGTAGAAACACTTCTGACTATTTCAGCCATTCTTGACGTTAATTTGGAGTACCTCTTTGAAGGATACCGGCAGGAAGTAGCGGTAAGAGTTATCAAAGGACATGACCGTAGAAAGATTTCCGAAGATGAAGTAGTTTACGAAGAAGTCGTAAAGCCTGCAAGTTCAGACGGTGTTCACGCGATTGAATCATACCTGATTACAATTCCACCGGGAGGAAATACGCACCGTGGCTCATACGGTCATCCAGGCAGAGAAATGGGATACATCCTTCAGGGAAAAGCGGAACTGCAATATGAGTCAAACACGTTTAAGCTTAACGAGGGAGACAGCGTATCATTCTCCGCGTCATCACCACATGTGCTTTACAACAAAGGCAATAAGGAACTTAAAGCGATTTGGGTGGTAACACCGCCGCAGAGATTTTCCTGATACTTAGTGTCCAAAACTAAAAACTGTAATATTTTTTTCTCAAAAAGTTCAAATTCATCATTTTTTTTGATATAATGTATCTATGAATGAAGTCTTTAATCAAGAAAGTAAAAAACAGGTTTTTATCGTAGACGACGAAGTAACAAACCTTAAAGTTGCTGCCGGCGTTTTGCGCGAACACTATAAATTAACTCTTTTAACATCAGGACTTGAGCTGCTTAATGTGCTCGAAAAAAACACACCGGATCTTCTTCTTCTTGATATTGAAATGCCCGGTGTAAGCGGTTTTGAAATAATAAAGGAACTCAAGCGTAACGAAGCTACAAAGGACATTCCGGTAATATTCCTCACCGCCAAAGATGATGTGGACAGCGAAATAAAAGGTCTTACACTGGG
>DBWK01000065.1:0-11128 GCA_002308875.1 Treponema sp. UBA1240 | reverse complement strand
CAGTTCTTTAACGAAAACCTCAACAGAATAGTCAAGGAAAAAACCGAAACTATTCTCCAACTCCAGTATTCGATATTAAGCACGGTTGCAAACCTTGTGGAATTCAGGGATGTGAACACAGGCGGTCATATTGAGCGTACACAGCATTATCTTTCGGTAATGCTTAAAGCAATGAAAGAAAAAGGCGTTTATAAAGAAGAAATCTCACAATGGAAAATCCCGCTCCTAATACAGTCGGCACAGCTGCATGATGTAGGCAAAATCGCTATTTCGGATACAATTCTTAAAAAACAGGAAAAGCTCACGCCCGAAGAAATGGAAATAATGATGCAGCATACCACATTCGGCGCAAAAATAATACGCAAAATCTCGGTCTCGGTATACGGTGATGAATTCCTCAAATATGCCGAAATGCTTGCCCAGCATCATCACGAGCGATGGGATGGTAAAGGCTACCCTAATAAACTTAAAGGTGAGGAAATTCCTTTGGCGGGAAGAGTAATGGCAATCGCTGATGTGTATGATGCCCTTGTTTCGGAACGTCCTTACAAAAAAGCGCTTTCGCATGATGAAGCGGTTAAAATCATTATTGAATCGAGCGGAACGCAGTTTGACCCCAAACTTGTGGATTTGTTCAAAGAAATTGCGGACAAGTTCAAATACGAAAACAAAATCAATATTCTCACAGACCTATAATTTAATCCTAATGCTGAAATACTATAGACATTTTAATGCTTTTTCTGTTATTATAACCTATATGTTTTGCTTTTATAGTACGGAATTACCGTACATGAGGAGGATCGTTGGCGGAAAATAAAGGCTTGCGGGTTAATGAACAAATCCGTGTACGTGAAGTCAGACTTATTGATGGTGAGGGTGAACAGAGAGGTATAGTTCCAATTCTTGAAGCACTTAAAATAGCAAAGGAACAGGAACTGGATCTTGTTGAAGTTGCTCCTCAGGCGAATCCGCCCGTATGTAAAATCCTTGATTATGGTAAATATCGTTTTGAATTGGAGAAAAAGCTCCGTGACTCCAAGAAAAAACAAAAAGTACTAAAGCTCAAAGAAATCAGAATGCAGCCAAAAATTGCAGAAGGTGACATTGAGTTTAAGTCAAAACATATTAAAGAATTTTTAGCCGAAGGAAATAAGGTAAAAGTTACAGTACGTTTTCGGGGACGGGAACTGGCTCATACCGAACTGGGGCTTGAAGTTCTTAAAAAAGTTTTAAATCGGCTTGAAGAAGACTGCTCTGTAGAAAAACAACCTGCGATGGAAGGTCGTTTTATGTCAATGGTAGTTGTTCCTAAAGTAAAAAAATGAGGTAAACGAAATGCCCAAAATGAAATCAAAGCGAAGTGCCGCTAAACGCTTTTCTCTGACTGGAACGGGAAAAGTAAAGTACAAGAAAATGAACCTTCGACATATTCTGACAAAAAAGGCACCAAAACGTAAGAGAAACCTTCGTGCTGCCGGAATTCTCAGCGAATCCGAAGCAACGAGAGTACGCAAACAGATGTTGCCTTACGGTTAATCAAATTTTCTGTCTTTTAAGGAGTATTAGATGTCTAGAGCAATAGATGGTACAAAACGCAAGAATCGCCGCAAAAAGATTCTTAAACTTGCAAAAGGTTTCCGCGGAAGACGCGGATCAAACTACAAAGCTGCAAAAGATGCTGTTGTAAAAGCACTGTGCAGCGCATATGTTGACCGCCGTGATAAAAAAGGCGTTATGCGTTCATTGTGGATTTCACGTCTGAATGCTGCATGCCGTGCTGAAGGTATCAGCTACTCAAGATTTATCGACGGCCTGACAAAAGCTAATGTTGTTATTAACCGCAAAGCTTTGTCAAACATGGCTATTGAAGATCCCGCAGCTTTTAAGGAAGTTGTGGCAGTCGCAAAAAAGGCGATTGGAGCATAAGCTATGATTTCCCTTGATCAAATTCAGCTTTTGGAACAAAAAGTTGAATTGGCTGTAAAAAAAATCAGTGAACTGCAAAAAGAAAACGATTTTTTACGCAGTGAATTTTCCGCGCTCAAGGTAAAAAGCGATGAACTGCAAAAACTTAACGTTGAGCTGCAGAATAAAGTAACTGTTTTTGAAAGCGACCAGCCGCGAATTGAACAAGGGATAATCAATGCTTTAAAGTATCTTGACAATGTAGAGGATTCGGTTTTGAACACACATTCTCAAAACGAACCGTTTGCAGAAAGTGTTTCAACATCGGCTCCTCAAACACAAACACCTCCTGTTCAGCCTGCACAGCAACAACCACAGATTAGTCCGATTGAACAGCAGGATCATTTTCAGTCATCAGTCTTTACAGAACCGGTATTCGAAAAACCGGCTGCTGATGAGACAGACAATTCTACTGACAATTCACAACAATTAGACATTTTTTAGTCTTATATGAAAAAAAGTACGCTTTCCATAACAGTTTTGGGTACTTCTTTCAGCATTCAGGCAGAAGAGGATTCTGAATATCTTAACAGACTTTTAAAATATTATGAGTCTGTGGTTAAAAACCTACAGGAAACAACCCCGCTCAAAGAACCCATAAAAGTCGCCGTTCTTGCCGGAATAATGATCACAGATGAATTATTCAAATCACAGCTTTCCCATGATTCAGAAAAAAGTAATTTTACACAAACCGAATTAGGCGAACTGGAAAAGAAAACTCTTAAAATGATTAATACCATTGACCAAATACTAAAATGACCGATTCATGCCCGTTTTCAATATGGATAGACGCCGATTCCTGCCCCGTTCAGGTTAAAGACCTTGTTATACGCTTTGCAAAACGGCTTAATATCAGCGTGCATTTTGCCGCAAACAGGCAGATTCCCATACCGCAGGATTCACTTTTTACAATGCACATCTGCGATTCTTCAGCTGATGCGGCGGACAATTACATTGTAGAAAACATAAACGAAAACGATCTTGCCGTTACACGCGACATTCCCCTTGCATCACGCCTTGTTGAAAAAAACATATGCACACTGAATGACAGAGGATTAGTTTTTACAAAAGAGAATATAAAAGAAAAACTTGCGATGAGAAACTTTCATCTGGAACTATACAACAACGGCATTATGCCCGAACGCACCGGTGTTTACGGGAAAAAGGAAATAAACCTGTTTGCAAACAGTCTTGACCGTGAATTACAAAAAAAGCTCAAGCAGTTTTCTGCTCAGAATTAATCCGGCCATGCAAGCTGAATCTGTCTGATGTTCGGCAGAACTTCAAAAAAGTCCATAACAAGCTCAGGATCAAACTGGGTTCCCGCCTGGTCTTGAATTTCACGCAGAACCTCGTCTTCCGTCCAGGAACGCTTATAAGAACGTTTTGAAGAAAGCGCGTCATAAACATCAGCAAGCGCAACAATTCTTGCGGCAAGAGGAATTTCATCACCACACAAACCTTTAGCCTTTCCTGTTTCAGAATCCGTTTCAAGAGCTTTGCCGGTTTTTAAGTCAACCTTGCCGGGATAGCCCTTTCCGTCCCAACGTTCATGGTGTCGCAAGGCAACGTCTCTGGACATAAGATCCAAATCTGACTGAAGGTCATCAAAAAGCGTAGCACCAATAAGCGTATGATTCTGAATGATTTTGTATTCTTCTTCAGTGAGTTTGTCCGGTTTTTTAAGAATAATATCAGAAACAGCAACTTTACCTACATCGTGAAGCATTGCCGCGATTTTAAGCGTATCACGGAATTTTTCTGATTCCTGAATTGAAATATTATGTTTAAAAGCCCAGTGATCATAAATTTCAACCGCATAGTTTGCAACACGGTTTACATGCGAACCGGTTTCTTTTGGATCGCGGAACTCCGCCATCTGAACCATGCGCAAAACCATAGCACGTGTAAGGTTGGCACGTTCCAAAGCCTGTGTTGCGCTACTTGCAAAGTGTGCGATATAAAGCTCCGAGTCACTGTCAAATTCAACTACGTTGCCTTTTTCGTCTTCCGCATTGATAATCTGCATAATTCCGAGTGTTTTTCCGGCGGCTGTACGAAGCGGAACAGCAAGCATGGACTTTGTTCTATAGCCGGTAAGCATATCGGGCTGTTTATTAAAAACAAACGGCATTCCCTCAATGTCATAAACATCAGGAACATTTAAGATTTTTCCGGTGAGAACGGAATAGCCGCATATTGATTTTTCATCAACCTTAAAAGAAAAGAAATTAAAAGGTAATTTTTGACCGGGAGCTAGTCTTCGCCGCTGTGTTTCATTCTGAGCATAACGGATTTTGAGCATTCCGTCTTCGTGTACGTATATTGAACCGGCATCAGCATGTACAATAGCCCGCGCTTCAGTAAGTATACGTTCAAGAAGAACGTCAGTATCCTGAATCTGACTTAATACTTTTTCGAGCTCAATAATCTTCTGCAGTTTTTTTTCACGGATTGTTGCATCAGATACCATACTTACTCCTTGGCAAAAGTATAATATATAATTTTTTAATAGTCCATTAAAAACTTTTAAATAATAAACTAAAATAAAGCGGTCCTGCACCATCCTGAACATCAGGAAGAACTATCACACCGTTTTTTGTTTTTTCACCGGAACAAATTGCGCTGTATTGTTTTTCGTCAATAGAAACAACACTTACATTATCGTACTTTTTTACGGCACGATCAATTATTCCGTCATTTTCTTTATCGGTCAAAGCGCAGGTCGAATAAAGCAGATAACCGCCTTTTTTAAGCACAAGCAGAGCCGAAGAAAGTATTGACCACTGTGTTGCACTAAGATTGCGGATTCTCGCGGGCGACCACAAATCCAAATACTTGGGATCCGCCATAACATGCCGTTCCGAAGAACACGGCACATCAAGCAAAATGCGGTCGTAAGCTTCTTTTTCGTACTGACACCATCTGCCGGCATCATAACCGGTAACCCTAATCCTCGAATAAACATCTTCCGCAAGATGTTCCTGTAAAACACGCTGCAACCGTGCCTTGCGGTCTCTTGAACGCTCATTGGAGACAAGCACCGCATCTTTGTCCATGTGAGTTGCGATTACAAGCGATTTTCCACCTGGAGCCGCACACATATCGGCAATCGTTTTTGCACCGTCTAGCGGCAGATTCATTGCGGCAATATAACTGCCCGAATCCATCCAGTATGTTTTTTTAAGGGAATCAGAAAATGCGGTTTGTTTGTTTTCAGCAAGCAAAGCCTTTTTCAGAGGCTCCCATCGTTTACCGAAAACCTCGCTGTAATAGGCATCAAAACTTTCTTTGCCGTTAGTTCTGCACTGTTTTTTCATGCACAGATTCTAAGACTTGCCGTCTTTCTGCTTTTTGCTGTCCTGCTCCATTTTTTCTTTCCAAACCTGAATTTTCTTCTTGATTTCTTCAGCTTCGTCCTTTTCGCCCATAACAATCAAAAGACGTCTGTAGGCAATAAGATAGTTGATTCCAAGACGCATATCATCTGCACGGCGGGTAGAAAGCTCATAGCGTTCACGGTAGCCGTCGGCGGATTTGGAAAGCAGCTTTTTAAGCAGGCGGATATAATAAACGGAAACATCATGGTCTTCCGCACGACCATCAAAATAATCTTTCATTGCCTTGTTCATATCGAGAACATTCTTGGCAACGGTTGTATAGCGTCCGTTAAGCTCAACAAACGACCACTTCCATTTTGTGTTGTCGCCGTAAGCATCCATAATAAGACGTATTGCAAGACCAAGTTTTCTTATAAGGTAATAACGCTTTTCAACGGGAGTTTCCGCAATTTCTTCAAGATTCTTTTCAAAATCGGAATATGGAGCATCGATTATATTTGTAACAACTTCTTCAAGGTAAATAATCGCCTTGTAAAGCGTTTTACGACCTTCATTGAGTGATTCTTCGCTCCTTACGGCAAGGATTTCCATTGAAAGATTGCTTATTGCAATATAAATCGTTGAAATATAAATCATATCTTCAACAAGCTGGAGTTTTTTATAGCCTACGCCGGTTTTATCCTTGCTTATTGCATCGAGAGTAGCTTTTTCACGCTTCATTATTTCTTTAATTTCGTTTTTGTAAGCAACACTCTTTTTTTCAAACAATTCTCTGCTTTCAGCCGTAATTTTTGCCATATAGCGAACTATCCTCCATATTTTGCAAGCAGTGTTTTTGCGTGTTCCAAAGAAGCTTCGCTTGCACTGTCGCCGGCTAACATGCGGGCGATTTCTTCTATTCTTTTTTGTCCGTTAATTAGGAATACCTGTGTCGTTGTCTTTTGACCGCTTACAGACTTTTCTATCTTTATATGAGTATCGGCACAAACTGCAATATTGGCAAGGTGCGAAATACATAATATTTGATGTTTTTCGGACAGTTTGCGCAAATGCTCGCCAACCGAAACTGCAACCTCGCCGCCAATACCCGTATCAATTTCGTCAAAAATCAAAGTAGGCGTAGTATCAGTATCAGCCAAAATTGTTTTAAATGCAAGCATAACACGCGAAAGTTCACCACCGGAAGCAATTTTTGCAAGCGGCTGTAATGGCGAACCGGGATTTGCGCTTATCATAAACTCAATGTCGTCAAAACCGTAAGGTCCGCATTTTTGTTCCCCGTCCTCAACCGGCTTCTGCTTTAAGCCGGCGTCAAACTGTGTTCCCCGCATACCGAGATGGGCAAGAACCTGTACAATCTTGTCTGCCATAACAGAAGCGGCTTTTGTGCGTTTTTCGGACAAAGCCTTTGCAGCGTTATACACCTGCTTTTCAAGCTCCGAAACTTCTTTTACAAGCTCTTCCCTGTTACCCTGCCAGTTTTCAAGCTGAACAAGCTGTTTTGCAGCATTCTCGGAATAAGCGAGCAAATCCGCCACGGTTCCCTGTGACGACTGGAGATACTTTTGTTTGAGCTTGTAAATTAGTGCAAGCCGTTCCTGAACAAACGCAAGGCGGTCAGCGTCAAAAACAAGCGTATTCTTGTAGTTTTTTATTTCATCCGCAATATCTTCCAGTTCATAATACGCATTTTCAAGTCTGTTCTGAAATTTTTCAAGGGATGAATCTATTGAAACAGTTCTTTCAAACGTGTTGCGGATTTTTTTCATACCGGACAAAAGACCGCCGTCCGCCGCCTGAAAAAAATCGCAGACAGACTCAATATCGCCGTAAAGCTTTTCGTACTGTGTAAGCCGTGTTTCTTCGGCAGAGAGTTCGTCTTCTTCATTTTCGTTCAGCTTTGCTTTTTCAATCTCATCAAGTGCAAAATGCAAAAGCTCTATTTTTTCGGCTCTTGCGGAATCAGAACTATTCATCTCATCCAGGAGTCTGCGTTTTTCCACAATCTTGTTGAACAAAGCGGTAAAATCAGTAACTTCAGCCGTTATACCGGCGTATGAATCCAAAAACTTTCTATGTTCGCTCACCCTCATCAGCGACTGGTGTTCGTGCTGTCCGTGAATATCAACAAGATACGAAGTAAAATCGTTAAGTTCCGTTTTTGTAACAGGCACATCCTGTATCCAGGCGCTGGATTTTCCGGTGTCACGTATAATTCTGCGGAGAAGAACCCTGTCATTCTCAGGTTCAGCGCCGTGTTCCGAAAGCCACTGAAAAACGTCTTTTGGTGCATTTGACAAAAGAATCGTTCCGCTGACTCGAGCTTCCTGCGCACCTGTTCTTATTTGAGAAACATCCGACTTTCCGCCCAGCAGAAATGAAATTGCACCTATGAGAATTGATTTTCCGGCTCCGGTCTCGCCGGTTAAAACGTTAAAACCCTTTGTAAATTCGAGCTGAACTGAATCAATCAGCGCAAAGTCTTTAATTGACAAATCTTCAAGCATGAGGACCTCCCGACCAATGGAGCTTTGATTTTAACGCCCCATAAAATATATCAGAAGTACAGTTCACAAGCAAAACTTTTTTATCTGCTTTTTTTATCACAACGGAATCGCCGGTTTTAAGGGGAACGGATACCTGTCCGTCAGCAGAGAGCGTAACCGGCGTTTCCCTTGACGGCAGAACTTTTATGACTAACGAACCGGTTGCAGGAAGAACCACAGGACGGTTAGAAAGCGAAAACGGACAAATCGGGTTTACTATAAAACATTCAAGCTCAGGGTCAACAATAGGACCACCAGCCGCCGCGGAATAGGCAGTTGAACCGGTCGGTGTAGCGATTATAACACCGTCCGCTTCGTATTTGCCGAACGGTATCTTGTTGTATTCAATATCAAGCGAAACAAGCTTTGCCGGAACGCCCGCCGAGATTATAACATCGTTCAGCGCAGTTGCCGAAGCAGTTTGTTTTCCGTCTGAAAAAACTGAAACAGAGAGCATTGTGCGCTCGGTGACAGGAAGTTTTCCGTCCAAAAACAGCTGCAACGACTGTTCCCATTCTTCTTTCTGAATACCGGAAATAAAGCCGAATTTGCCGAGATTTACGGGAAAAATCGGAATCCGGCAGTCAAGGCAGCCTCGCGCGGCAAACAAAACAGTGCCGTCACCGCCGAGAGTAATTGCAAAATCATAATCTGTAAATGAAAAATCCGCTGAACTGTTTGAAAATTCAAAAATATCGGTAGCAATATGTTTTTTTTCAAGAAAGGTTTTTATGCGTTTTCCCAATACAAGGGATTCGTCTTTATACTGGTTCGTAACGATAACAACTTTTTTCTTTTCCACAATACACCTTCCGCTGCTGTCAGGGCAAAGTTCTCAAAACCTTAGAGATTTTTTCAGCCTGAGCCATGCCCAGACGCGGATACAACGGAAACAAAACACACCGGAGCAAAAGCGATTTTGCGTTTATACAGGACAAAAGCTCTTCCGAATATTTGGCAATTACAGTATTTGCAAATGCCGGAACAACTTCAATTTCTTTTCGTGCCGCATAAGAAACAACATCCTTTAAACCGTCGGTAAGAACTACCGGAAACGAAAAAACAGCCGGCATAATAGTTTCATTTGCGGCTGCAAAAGTGTTGTGTTTTCCCTGCATCAGAGCATGCGTGTACATTTTTTTCATTTCGCCGCGAATCTGTTCGTTCCGTTCGCGTTCCTTAAGCTGAACAAGCCCCAAAGCGCAGTTTATGTCGGGCAGAATGTCCGTTACAGGTGCTTCATCAATCAGTTTTTTAAGCACAATCCAGTCGCGTCTTCCGGCTGCCATAAGAACGGCACCACCGCCGGCTGTGAGTATATCCTGTTCTTCAAGCCCTATAATCGAAAAAACGCCGAACGTTCCGGCTTTTTTTTGTTCCGGTTCCTGCCCTTCTTCATGAAATTCAGCATAAGCACCCGCACTCTGCGAAACATCTTCAATTACAGGAAGCCCAAAACTGTTTATCATTTCAAAATCGGGCAGCATGCCGCATGTTTCGTGCAGCAGAATAAGGCGTCCGCCCTGCTTTATGCCGTTTTCAATGGATTCGGAAGTAACAAGCGCAGTTTCCTGGGAAACATCAAGAACAACCGGAGTGAAGCCCGCATTTTTTATTACCGTGTACTGCCAGTCGGGTGCAAGAGCGGAAATCATTACCCCCGCGGAAGCAGGAAGTTCAAGTGCTTTTAATGCGTATTCCAGCGCAATTGCAGGACTCCGCAAAGCGGTGCAGCCTGCAGCCCCGAATGAATCTTTTACCTGCTGCTGCAAGCGAAGATTCAGTTCTCCCGGTCCTATTTTTTCGGAAACCATGCATGAAAGCACAGCGTCCATTTCTCTTCTGCGGATAGTTGAACTTGTTACCGGTATTTTCATACTAATTTATGTCTGCCAGTTTTTGCAGTTCTTTTGGATTGAAAACTCTTCTCATGTCAAGAATAATCAGATAGCCGCCGGCTTCCTGTCTTACTACTCCATGAATATATTCGGTTCCAATACCGGCAAGCATTTGTGGCGGTGGTTTGACATCATCTGATTTTATGCTTACAACTCTGGCGATTTTATCGATTATAATTCCGATTTTACAGCCGTCAATATTAAGAATAACAAAGCCGCCTTCAAAATCATCATATTCGTCTGTCTTTTCTTTTTCTTTAAGATGAAAACGCTTGTGCAGATTGATTACAGGTATAATTTCGCTGCGGAGATTAAAAATCCCTTCTACATAATAAGGTGCGTTAGGTATGGGACGAACAGATTGGAGTTTTACAATTTCTTTTACGTCCATAATATCAACACCATATAATTCTTCACCGAGCTCAAAGCTTACTAACTGAAATTGCGATTCACCAATTGCCATTAATGCCTCCAATATAACTATAAAATAAATGATACAACTAAAACTTTATTTTTACAAGTAATAAGATAATTCAAAATGCACTATTTCATAGAAGCGCAGGTTCTTTGTTCCAGAGGATTTTGTTACATCTTTACAGATTCCGCAAGCTCACTTACTTTTTCTGGAGAAAGTCCGGTACAACGGGCAACGGTTTCTTCGGAAACATTTTCAATAAGCATATTTCTTGCCGTTTTTTCTACGTCCCGCTCCCTGAAGCTATCTAAATATTTATACTGCGCAAATCTGCCGAAAACGGAAGGTCGTTCAGTAGAGGCTGTCCATAATTCTACATACATCAGAAATGATTGCTTGTTTAATCATGTTTTCCTCTTAATTTGTTGTGTCTGTCCATTGTAATCACAATTGCCAGAATAATGATTATCGTTTTGCATATATAAGATAAACAGACATTTTCTCCTGAAGCAAGCTGGGAAAAAACATTGATTAGGGAGTGTGCCAAAACGCACAACCAAAGATTTTTTGATTTTTTAAACAGTGCGGAAAACATAAAACAGTTCGTAAGCAGTCCGAGCAAAAAAGGAAGTACACTTATATTAGAAATACTTCCTTCAATATAAAAATATAAAAAATGCCAGATACCCCATGCTATAAAAGTCCCCAAAGTTGCTAAAATATAATTGATTTTTTCCTGCAGCACAGGTTGAAAGAAATACCGCCATCCGATTTCTTCAATACCGCCGAAAATCAGTGCTTTCAAAAATAATATAAACGGAAGATACCAAACACCGATTTTTATCTGTCCTCCAAAAATCACCGGTAGAAAATCCAGGCAAAGAAAGATGAGAAGAATCAGATAATCTTTATAACTTTGCTTTATTTTGAAAAAATCAAAGAGAATTTCGCTTGGTTTAATTC
>DBWK01000136.1:1211-8829 GCA_002308875.1 Treponema sp. UBA1240 | reverse complement strand
GTAACAATATAATTCCGCGCAACCTTTGAGATGCAAGGCAGCAAGCCGTTCCTGTCGGCAATATCCAGTGCGTGGCTTTCGCCGGAAACTCCCATCAAAATTCTATACGTGGGCGAAAGGGTATTTGTGTCAAAGTCAACCGAAGCGTTTGCGCAAATTTCATGCGTAAAACCGTAGTTTTTAAGAATACCGTGATGGGTTGTTACAAGCACATATGCCTTTTTTTCAATAAGATAATCCAAAACAGCCATTGCAATTGCGCCGCCTTCCTGCGGGTCGGTTCCGCTGCCGAGTTCGTCGAGCAGAACAAGGCTGTTTTCCGTAGCGTCAGCGGTTATGTGCGCAATATTCTTCATGTGTCCGCTGAATGTTGAAAGCGACTGTTCCATTGACTGTTCATCGCCTATATCAGCAAAAATATTGTCAAAAACAGGGAGTGCGGAACCTTCCGCGGCCGGTATCGGGAATCCGCTTTGATTCAATGCGGCGAACAAAGCGGCTGTTTTTAGTGTTACGGTTTTTCCGCCCGTATTGGGACCGGTTATTATTACAATACGGCAATTCGGAAGAAATACAAAATCTATGGGAACAGCGGATTTGCCGAGCAACGGATGGCGTGCTTTTAACAACGTAAGAGGCTTTTCGGGAACAGATTCCTGTGCAAAAGTACATTTCTGCTCAATTCCCCAAACAGCCGCTGCAAAAGTTGCGTCCAACAGTACCATTTTTTCGTGCGCAAGAATTAAATCCGCCTTATATTCTCCAAGTTTTGCAACCAAGTCCCTGAGTATTTTGCGGATTTCCACGGCAAGCTGATACTCTTCACGAATAAGGTCGTTGTTTTTTTGAACAACGTCTTCCGGCTCAAGAAAAACAGTCTGTCCAGTCTGAGACATTTCATGGACAATACCGGGAATACGCCCTTTGAAATTTGCTTTTACGGCTAGAACCTGCCGTTCTCCACGGATTGTAGGCATATCGGACTGGAGAGAATCTTTGAACGCAATATCGGTAGTATAGTTTTTTAAAAGCGAAGCTATTTCGCGTCGGATTTTGTTTATTGTATTCCTTATGGCACGAATCTGCGGCAAATCCCGCATTTCGCCTTTTTCATCTATTATTCGGAATATTTCATCAGCTGGATTTGCAAGCGGAGGGATTGCTTCAGCAACTTCTAGAAGATTTTTAACAGGAACTTTTTCGTTCAAATTCAAAAGGCTGTTCCTTACCTTTTCGGTGGCGCGGCAGAACATTCCAAGCGCGTAAACATCGGGAACTTCAAGAACGGAACCTTCTATTCCCACCAACGGAAGAAAACCGGCACATGCTGTCCAGCCGCACATTTTTACAGGGTTCTGGAGCTGTAAAACCTTTGTCCAGTCACACGCAAATTTTTTGAACGTCAAAAAACCGTCCGTGGAAGAAGCCGGCTCTATATTCTTAAAAAAAGCCTGCCCTTCCTCACTCATGCAGTAACCTGAAATTATATCCCGTACAGTATAATAATCCAATAACTGTAATGTTCTTGTGTCCATTTTTTCTAATCTTCCCAACTGCCGGTTTCAATTTCGCTTTTTATTCGCGACCAGCTCTCGTAGCGCTCTTCCGTAATCACACCGGCATGCGTTGCTTCAAGGATTTTACAGCCTGCCTCGTGCGAATGAGTACATGACAAACCAAATGAACACGTACCTACAAGCGGTTCCATTTCCCTGAAATAATAAATCAGTTCGTCCGGAGGTATTTCGTTCAGAACAAATCTGCGTATTCCGGGCGTATCAATAATATCCGCACAACCCTGCGTATCGCCGTCAAGCAGTGCGGGGTTTATTCTCAGATGATAAAGAGTTCCGCGCGTTGTTGTATGTGTACCACGCTCATATTTGAGCGACAGTCCGCCGGTTTTCAGGCTTACATTTGAATCAAGCGCGTTTATCACGCTGGACTTGCCCACACCGGACTGCCCCGCAAAAGCGGCTTTTTTTCCATTCAGCAAACGCGCAAGCTCCGAAACACCCTTGCCCGTTTTTGCCGAAAGTCTTAAAACCTTGTAGCCCAATTCTTCCCAGATTGAAAGCATCTGTTCCGTATCGGGCGAAAACTCCAAATCACATTTGTTGCATACAATCAGTGGTTCAATTTTTGCGGCTTCTGCCTGTACAAGCATGCGGTCAACGAATCTTGGCCTGAACGGCGGAAAATCCGGCGTTGTAAAACAAACAACATAGTCAAGGTTCGCCGCCAAAAGCTGCGGTGCTCTGCCCTTTACATTCCATCGCTCAAACACGTTTTTGCGCGGTAAAAGCGCCGTAATCTGTCCTGTATCACCATCGGCTTCAATTTCAAGCAAATCGCCGGGGGCTAGCGGATTGTAATACCGCTTGTCAGATTTAAGCTTTTTGCCCTTTATTGAACACTGCCGGATTTGTCCGTCATCGCATTCTACTGAGAAAATATTATTTGAGCCGCCGATAAGTGTTCCGCGCATATTTTAAATTTTGCCCAAAAATATGCATCTGTCAATGGGTTTAAATTATTCCTTTATTTTTACATATAAAACAGGTGTTTCTAATCCTGACAGTATCAGTGTTTTTGTTAAAAACAACAAAATTCTCCATTTTTACTTTAAAAATCAACGTTTATGTATGTTTTTATACAAAAGAATTTGACAAAAGGTATGTTTCAAGTATAATGAAAAAAGGTTATGTCGTACTTGTTAATAAATGCACCCGCCAAATTAAATTTGAACCTGAGCGTTCTCCAGAAACGTCTGGACGGTTTTCACAGTATTGAAAGCATTTTTCAAAAGATTTCTTTATGTGATGAACTGAAAATTGAACCGACGGATGCTTCCGGCTGTATCCTTTCCGTAGAAGGAATGAGCCTGCCGGAATCTAACACAGTAACAAAAGCTTATGATGAATTTGTCAAAGCAACCGGCATAACAACAGGAACTTATGTTTCCTTAAAAAAGCGTATTCCCGGTGGAGCAGGTCTTGGAGGCGGTTCTTCCGATGCCGCAGCCATGTTAATCGGACTGGATAACATGTTCAAAACAGGGTTATCACAGGCAAAACTGATGCAATGTGCTGAAAATATTGGAAGCGACGTTCCGTTTTTTGTACAGGACTGTTCCTGTGCATTAGTCAGTGGTCGCGGAGAGATTATACGCCCGATTGCTGCACGCGGTGATTTACACTTTGTGGTTGTTTATCCTGACGTACACAGTTCCACAAAAGAAGCCTACGTTCTGGTAGACGAGTGGAACGATAAAACTCAGGGTTGCAATAAACCTGTGCTTTCGGAATTGGAAGATATTTATAACAAACAGGTTGGCAAGTGGAGCTTTGTAAATGATTTTACAAAGCCTTTAACCTGTAAATATCCGCTGATAATGGAAGCATTAAATGCAATAAAAGCTGAGGGAGCCGGATTTTATGACATGTCCGGATCCGGTTCTGCTGTATTTGGTGTCTTCGATGCACGTGAAAGTGCAGAGAATGCATATAAAAAGCTTTCATCATACTGGAAAAACTGCTATTTGACAGAAGGCTGCAGATAGTATTTCGGCATGATGTTTGTTTATTAAAATTGTGTAGGAGCGGTACATGCAAATCACCGAAGTTCGTATCAGAAAACTTTCTGCGGAAGGAAAACTCAAAGCATACGTCACAGTAACATTCGACAACTGTTTTGTTATTCATAACGTTAAGATTATTGAAGGTAAAACCGGCTTGTTCATTGCGATGCCAAGCAGAAAAACCCGTACAGGGGATTATAAAGACGTTGCGCATCCCATAACTCCAGAGTTCAGAAATGAGCTTCAGAATAAAATCATCTATGAATATGAGAACTCCCATTTTGATGAAACTTCATTACCGGATGATGAATTTTAACACATTGCAAACATTTGTTCTATTTTAAAAAACTGTCAAACACCTTTCGTTATTACTTCAACTTTTTATTATCAGACATTTAAAATCAGCAAAACAACATAAATATTTTTTCTTTCCAATATATATACCAGCTTTATGTTGTTTTGCAAAAAAAAGACTGCACTCATAAGGCAGTCTTTTATAAAACAGACATAACATCAATTATGCCAAAGCTTTGATAATCGCGCGGTTAGCAGCCATTCTCTTTTCATTTTTCTTGCAGTTCAGTTTCTGGAGTTTTGTTGTTCTGTTTTTTCTAAAACGTTTGGCAAGTCTCATACAAATACCTCTTGTTAAAATAGTTATACATTATCATAGCATTAAATCAATCTTAGAGAAAAGTAGTACAAAGAAAAAAATTTTCATTTTTTTGTAAAATAAACTTGACATAATACAAATTGTAAAGTATATTTTACATATAGACAAACAAAAGGGTGTATAAGTCTTAATACTTTTACATCAACAAGGAGTTAATTATGAAATCACCTGAATATGTTTTAGGATTTGTTATCGGACTTTTGGTAAGTATATCTGTTGTGGCAATTATAGCATTAATAAACAGAAAAAGAAACAAACCTAAAGAATATGACGAAAGACAGCAGGCGGCACTCGGCAAAGCTTACAAGTACGGTTATTTTACCTTTATTATAGTTGAACTGACCGCCATGGTATTTAGTCTTGTCGGAATCCAAATTCCTGTAGAACCTGCACTGCTTCACTTTTTAATCGTTCTTTGTGCCGGCTCCGTTACAGCAGTAGTTTCAATCTGGAAAGATGCCTATTTTAGGATTGGACAGAAAAAACTTGCCTGGACAATTCTCCTGCTGATTATCGTGATGCTCAACATAATTACTTTTGCAAGAAGCGACAGAGCAGAGCTTATAACCGCAGACGGTCTATTGTCATACAAATGGCTTAATCCGGCGGCATGCCTTTTCCTGGTATTGATAGTAGCAAACGTATGGTTAAAAGTAATCGCCGACAAAAAAACCGAAAAAAACGAAACAGAAGACTAATCCAGGGAATATAACGGAAAGAATATGAAAAACCTGAAATTAAAAGCGGCAAGAGCATTAAAAGATATGTCGCAGGAAAGCCTGGCAAACGCTGTCAACGTGAGCCGGCAGACAATCAATGCAATAGAAAAGGGCGATTACAATCCATCTATAAACCTTTGTATTGCAATCTGCAAAGAACTCGGCTGCAAACTGGATGATTTGTTCTGGCCTGATGAAGCAGAATAAGTACAAACGAAAAGACTACAACCCCGAACTTGTTTCGGGGTTTTTAATATATATAATGATAACAATGTTATCATTTTTCATTGACAGATACAGTTCTTTCCTTATAAAATGAAGTTATGGGAGAATCAGCTGCCGAAACAAAGGCAAAAATTATAGAAAGTGCAAAAAAGGAATTCCTCGACAAAGGCTTTATTGGTGCAAACCTGCGCACAATAGCAACAAACGCCGGTGTGACCACAGGCGCTATGTACCGCCACTTTAAGGACAAAGATGCGCTTTTCTGCGCCCTTGTGGACGAAGCTATTGAAGTAACCACAAAAACGGTTATGATGGCGGATGTTAATACACATTCCCAGTTTGCACCACCCGCATCACAGGAACATCATGAGGAAGAACAAAAAGCTGTAAAAGACCTGCTGGACTATCTTTACGCTAATTTTGACACATTCGTTCTTCTGTTTACAAAGGCTGCCGGCAGCACACACGAAAACTTTCTTAACGAAATCTGCGATCTATACACAAAAAACTGCGAGACCACATTCAACTGGATGTATGAGCAGAAAATTGCACCAAAACAGATTGACAGCATGACGGTTCACTTTATAGCATCCACTTTGATAAATGCCTTTGCTGAAATAGTTTTTCATAAAATTAATCGTAAAGAAGCCCTGCAATATATTGAAAATATGACCGAATTCTTCCACTTCGGTACTCTGCACATGATGGGAATTGCATGTGAATAATAAATTACATGCTGAATTTGGCGGAGATGTAGAAGGTACTCAAATCTCTGTATTTGCCGTATTGACCGTCGCAACGGGGTTGATCCGCTGTGTGAGGTCCGCCGAGAAAGATATATGCGCCGCCTGAAACGCTGAGCTGATCAGAAACACTGTATTTTACAGACGGAGCAAACATTGTGTCAAAGGCATCAAAGTTGATTACACCGCTGAAGCTTGCTTCAAGCGTTTCGTCCAAGAATGATTTTGAAACACTGAACGTTGCCCCGTGTGTGTATTTGTCCGTGCGTTCAAGCGAATCGAGCTTTCCGGCAACGTAGTCGCAAAAATACTGGGCGGTGAATGTCCAGCCATTCGGCATCCAGTCTATACCAATCAGTGCTGAAAGTTCATTGCGCTGTTCCGAAAAATTGGAATCGCCAGAAAGAATTGACTCGGCTTCTTTTTGGAAATGACGTTTGGGAAAGAACGCTGCTTCCATACGAATTACGGTTTCGCCGATCGGGAGTGCCGCATCCGCACCAAGCATCGCCATGCGCTCATATTTTCCGCTTACTTCAAGGCCGTTAGGCATTGCAGGAAAAGGGAACTGCGGTTGCCCAAAAGTTATTCCATAATTCAAGAGCGGAATATCATCCCAGCCGTAAAAACCGTAAAGTGAAACATCAAGCATTGAAAAATAACCCGAAAACTTCAAACCAAATTCACCGTTCTGGATTTTTTTCTCCGGCTTTTCAAGTTCACCGATTTTTACAGGAAGCTTGAGAACAGTGTTAAGCATAGGAATCGGAAAATCCACGCTCTGCGGAACAAGAAGCTTGCGCAGATGGTTGCTTTCGTCCAAAGGAAGGGCTGACGGCGTAAAGACAGGAATCCACCATGCGTCCGCCGTGAACGAGTCTCCGTTGAACGAAAGCCGTACTGCATCTATACCAAGTTTTGAATTGTCGCTTGTCATTGCGGCAAAACTCGACATATCGGAAGGGCAAAGCACGTTAGTTATATCTATGCCGTCAGCCTTGCCCCATGCCGCCTTTTGCCGCCCTACGCGGATTCCCCAAAAAGAACTTGAGTAATCCGCCCAAAATTCGTTCATTGAAAAAGTACGACCATCGGAATCAGGTGTTTCGTCATTGTTATTCTTTTTAAACAGACTGTTCAAACTATCTGCATGGCAGTAACTATATGTGAATTCGGTAAACGCAGAAAAATCACCGTAATAAACACCGAGCTTGCTTGTTACCGAAGTATCGGCAAGTGTAAAACGTCCGTCATAAACGACAGGGTCTGTCCACGGCGCTCTTAAGCCCAGTTTAGTTTCCGCATCCATGGAAAAATCCACGTCTAATTCGTCTGCAAAACAGAACATTGTTGCAAGAACAAGCAGAATTGTTATAAGAACCGTCTTTTTCATATGAACCTCTTAGCAGTCCGGCAATGACAATCAGTGCTAGCGGATTCTTCCTTTTTCGAACGCGGCAACCGTAAACAAAGAATCATCTATGTCTTCTTCATCGTAAGCAATGTTCTTTGTTTCGATGAGCGACCAGGTACCGGTCTGTACATTTTCCATCTTCATTTTTTGTGCGGTTGTAAAGCCTTTGATTGTTGTAAAATCCGTGCAGGTAAGAACACGGTGCAATGTGTCCTGTCTGTCGTAGAACTCACACTTGTGCAGGATAAAATCAGCCTTTGCAAT
>DBWK01000136.1:1025-1153 GCA_002308875.1 Treponema sp. UBA1240 | reverse complement strand
TCAACACCGTCAACGGATTCTTCGCCGAGAAGATTGTAGTCGTACTTGTTTATGCTGCGGTCGCCCATGTCCTGATAAGTAAAGTCAGTTCCCATAAAGCTGCCTTCACTTTCGGAACCGCTTGAAGC
>DBWK01000136.1:0-979 GCA_002308875.1 Treponema sp. UBA1240 | reverse complement strand
TTGTCGTCATCGTCATAATCAAACATAAGGTAGCCAGTACCCGCAACATCCTTTGGTTTGAGGAACACGATTACTTCTTTTTTGACATCACCGTAATCCTTGCTCTTCATAATGACTTCACGAATCCGGTCAGAACCTTTCTTTGAATGAATCGTGAGCGTAGCTGTTGATGAAGAAGTCTTTGCTTCAGGAACTTCATCCGCCTTTTTCATGATGTCATACCCTGTGAGTGACTGCGCAAAGAGCGCACCGGCAAGCAATAATGCTGTAATTGTAAGAATTGTCTTTTTCATTTAATAACCTCTTATAAAGCTGTGGTTAGTCTTTGGACTGCGCCTGCATCCCAGACCCGATATTAAAATACTTTTTCAGAAAGTTAGTTACAAATAACTTACCTCTCTTTGCCAAATGGCTTAGTAATAAACAGAAGAACCGGTGTAACCGTGTAATCCGCAATCAGCGCACCGCCAAGACCGATAATCGAGAGCCAGCCAAGGCGTACAAGAACGCTCATTGAGCTTGTAAGGAAGATTAGGAACATAGCACACAAAATTACGGTGGTCATAATCATTGTCTTGCCGATTTCGCGGTAAGAGTTTTCAATTGCGCTGCGGTAATTTCCGGTAAGCTCAAAGTGATATTTGATGTGATTCGTAAAGTGTATTGTATCGTCAACCGCAATTCCCAAAATCATAGGGAGAATCATGGCCGTAATCATATCAAGGTTCCAGCCGAAATACCCCATAACTCCGGCAATCAAAACCATCGGGGCAATATTCGGAATCATCGCAATAAGACCGGTACGGATTGATGTAAAGGCCAGAATAAGCATCAGACAAATTATGACAAGAGAAGTTCCGATTGATTTTATGGAACCACGTACAAGCTTGCCGTTCATCTTTGCGTACTGCATTACCTCACCTACTACGCCGGCATTAGTTGCATCAGGAAAAAGCTCTTTTACCCACTTGGCAACCTC
>DBWK01000028.1:1360-4691 GCA_002308875.1 Treponema sp. UBA1240 | reverse complement strand
GAAAAACTGCTTAATGCGCTCCCTGAGTCTGTCTCCGTCTGTTCTGCGGGTGGCTGGCGGCATAACGACGATTCTTTGTGGAATGAGTTCAAGAATGATAAAAAAGCCTATCTTGACCAGTTCAAATTCAATATTTGTACTGAAAATTTTGACTATCCCGGATATGTAACCGAAAAACTTTTTCAAGCCTTTTATTCCGACTGCATTCCGGTTTACTGGGGAAGCGGAAACAAACCTGAACCCGAAGTTATCAATTATGATGCGGTTATTTTTTATGATCCTGAAAACCCGGGTGAAGCCGCCGAGAAAATAACTACTTTGTTAAATAATCAGCATTTGTATGAGGAATTCCGGAAACAACCGAAACTTTTGGACTCTTCTGTTGATTATATTTATGACTTGAACATGCAAACACGTGAACTTTTTGAAAACCTTGCTGAAAAAAAAGGTCTCTACAAATAAATGTTAAAACCAGCAATAACTTTGATTACAATAAATTACAACAATGTAAACGGCTTGCGAAAAACGATTGAGAGCGTAAAAGCCCTGATTTGCCGTGATTACGAATACATAGTTGTAGACGGCGGTTCTACAGACGGAAGTCTTGATATAATAAAAACGAATTCCGGTATTATAACAAAATACATAAGTGAAAAAGACAACGGCATTTACGATGCCATAAATAAGGGCATAAAACTGGCTGAAGGATCACTGATCGGGCTTGTGCATTCCGGGGATACAATTCTCCCAGATGCGTTGACAGGGTTAAAAGAACTGCATGAGACACATCCTGATTCTGTACTGTACGGAGCATTAAAAACCTCAAGAAACGGTGTTTTTGATTCCGTATGGGGTTGGAATGCGGATTTGTTGCCGCGTCAGATGATACCGCATCTTGCGGCTTTTGTACCAAAGCAGGTTTATGCCGAATACGGTGATTATGATTTGAACTACAAAATTGCCGCAGATTATGAGTGTTTTCTGCGCTTTTACAAAAAAGGCGTTCCTTTTATTTTCATTGACAAAATAATATGCGATTTTGACCTCGGAGGAATTTCACAGCGCACCAGCGATGCTGAAACAGAAAAAGAGGTAATAGCCATAAAACAAAAGTACGGCGTGTACAAAGAGCCAACAAAAATGGAATCGTTGAAAAAAGCTGTAAAACGGTTCCTTAAACATATGAGATAGTGAGCATATGATTCAGGAAGAGAATACAATTATTTTTACAATCCGGGATAGAGACGGAGAGCGGATAAAAAGCCTTGTGGAATCTGCAAGAAAGAACAATATCAGGTCGCAGTTTTTGCTTGTTGATTATGGTTCTCAAAGCACAAATTCCGCAAATTATGAAAATATTTGCAAAGACTTAGGCATCCGCTATCTTAAAACGTATACTGAAGGACTTCCATGGAGCCGTGCGAGAGCACTTAATACCGGTATAAGAGCCGCAAATACAAAATATGTTACTACAACAGATGTAGATATGCTTTTTAACAGCAACCCCTATGAAGAAATTGAAAACCTGATAAAGCAAAACTCCGGCAAAACCGTTTATTATGCAATGTCTTACTGGCTTCCTAAAAACGGTGATAAGGGAAAAGCGAAATGTGCAGGGATTTCAGCAAAAGGCGGCTTTCAGTTCCTTGAAAAATCAATAGCGGAAGAACTTGGCGGATATGATGAGCACATCAAATACTGGGGTATGGAAGACCTTGATTGGGGAAACCGTCTGCAAAAACATGATGTAAATATTGTATGGTTGTCAGAAGCGAACAGGATTTTTCACAAATGGCATCCTAACGCGGAAACAGGCTTTTTACGCCCATATACCGCCGAATATGACAGTATGCGCTCATTCTGTAGAAACAATTTTAATCCGGTCTTAGAACAGGATTTCGGCAAAATACTAACACAGGAAGAACGCCCTATTCTCAAATATATGGGAACAGAAACTCCGTTTGAAAGGCAGTTCAATGCCAATGATTTGGAATGTTTTCTCATACTTGATGAAATACTAAAAACACGGGAACAAAATATTTTTGTAAAACTAAGCCTTTCACCACGAATAAAAAAAGGACTTTTACGAATCAAACATTCAATTCTGAAAAAACTTTCAAAACCAATATATTTTTTGGCAGGCGAAGAACTTGCTCCTACTGTGAATAAAAACTTTGATTTTTTCTATTCTTCCGTTCTGCCTGCCCTGGAAAAAACACAGCTTCGTGATTATTATATTTCGCAGGAGCTTGAAGCCGTCTATCTGCTTTGGGATAAATGAATTATATGATTTTAAAAGAACTATTGGCATGTATACCGTTTGAAATTGAACGCTCAGTTTGCGCAAAGCTTAACAAGGCGTTTCACCGTTTTCCTACAAGCAAACCTTTTGTGAGCGGCGACACATTCCGAAGCTTGGCAGATGTCGTTTTTGACGCAAATTCCAATCCAAAGGCATCTGATATAAAAGAAAACTCCGTAGTTTTTGTTTTTATTGACCTACTGCCGGTTTTTGCGGAAAAAATTCTGCCGGAGGTTAAGAACCGGTTTATACTGATAACGCACAAGGGTGACATAAACATTACAAAAGATTATGCATATATAGCGGATAATCCCAAAATCATACACTGGTTTGCGCAGAACTGCGATTTTGAACACCCTAAAATTACACCAATTCCTATTGGTTTGGAAAACCAGGCGCTGCACAACGTAGGAAATGTGGCGGATTTTAAGAAATTCCAAAAAAAGAAAGACAATCACATTCCAAAAGTCGTTATAGCTCTGAATCTTTCCACTAACCCTGACAAACGCTATCCGTGCTATCGCGCATTCTGGAAAAAACCGAACGCTGTTTTTATAAACAACATAACAAGTTCAAGAATATACAGAAAAACCATAAAGTCCTATATGTTCATCGCTTCGCCCGAAGGAAACGGAATTGACTGCCACAGAACATGGGAAGCAATTTATCTGGGTCTTATTCCGATAGTAAATGACAATTATTTGAACCGTTTTTTTGCATCCCTTGGTTTGCCGATTATCTTAACAAACGATTGGAATGAGTTTGCTGAAAAAACAGAAGATGAGCTTGCAGATATTTATAAACAAACAATGGCAAAAACGAATACCCAAGCCGCGTACTACGACTACTGGGAAAAACTGATTTTCAAATATAAGCACTAATGAACCTGAATAACGTTACACCTGATGACATTGCAGTATTAGTATTTACCTCCGCCTTGAATTTGCATGAAAGGGCTTTATCCGTCCAAAAAACATGGTTGCGTAATTTTCCCAAAGGGCACCTTGTCGGCGGATACTATTATGATCC
>DBWK01000028.1:0-1217 GCA_002308875.1 Treponema sp. UBA1240 | reverse complement strand
CCTTTATGCGAACTTTTAAGCAAGTATGATGCTTCAAAAGATTATTACATAGGCGGTAACTTTTTAAAACGCAACATAGAAAACACGGATTATTTTTTTCCGGCAGGAGGTCCAGGTTTTGCACTGTCAAATCCTCTGGTAAAAAAACTTATACCGTACATAGAACGCATACTTGCAGAAATTCCCTCATACCATCTTTTTTATGAAGAAGGTGCATGCGATGCGGCTCTCGGATGGTTCCTCCTTAAATATCTGAATATAAAGCCTGTTTATGCGGACGGTTTTTATTCTGTAGCCCCGTATAAATATCCCGGCGACAAGTACTGGAACGGCAATGGAGAGTTTGTATCCGAGCCTGTAATATCAAATCCTATAGCTTTTCATACGCTAACTCTGCGTGAAATGTACATTTTGTCTTCAGGCAGGATTCCAAAAAAAAGAACATTCTTTGACATGGTAATTGATAAAATCTCCTGGTATCTTTCACGAAAGCTAAAGACGAAAACTCTTGTAAACACAATCTTTGAAAAAGTTTACGGTTCAACAAAAATAGATTCACATTATTGCATTGTGAACGTAGCAGACGGACTTTACGTTAACGGACAGAACCGGCTAAAAGAAAGCCTTGCCAAATGCGGATACAAAGGCGATACTATGTTCTTTTCTTCTATACCGCAAGGCTGGCCGTCCCATGATGAATCACCTATGGGATACAAACCGCTTGCAATCCGTGAAGCGTTGAAAAAAGGCTATGCGTATGTGCTTTGGGTAGACGCAAACATGGTCTGCGTAAGGAATCCTGTAAAAACCTTAAAATCACTGCGAAAAAACGGTTACTTTATGCAGTGCGAGTACGCTGTTCCAATGGGCGAATGGTGTTCCGACACAGCTTTGGCGGAATTCGGGATTTCAAGGGACAAAGCACTTAAAATAGTTGAAACACATTCAGGATATGTGGGAGTAAGCAGCGAAAACCCGCAGGCTCTTGCCTTGCTTGACGAATGGTGCAAATACGCGCTTGACGGAAAAACATTCCGCGGTATTCCCAAAGAATATCCGCTTTCTGAGACAAACAGAAACTACAACAACATTGTTTCCACTGACAACCGCGTAAAAGGTCACCGCCATGACCAGACGGCTCTTTCATACCTTGCGTACAAATACAAATGGAAACTCTCACACTGTTACAGCAGAAATTTCCAGAGCCTTACGCCCGA
>DBWK01000045.1:9637-9774 GCA_002308875.1 Treponema sp. UBA1240 | reverse complement strand
CTGAGCTCGTCGCGGATAGTTGCAGTGAATGCTTCTTCCGCAGTAGGACTTACTACCAGATCTTGTTCAACGCGGTTTACCGCTTTCAGCATACCTGCGCCCATTGTTTCCCAACGGCCGGATTCTTTCCAGATGTC
>DBWK01000045.1:0-9567 GCA_002308875.1 Treponema sp. UBA1240 | reverse complement strand
ATATTTTCGACTTTGCGGAAAGCCCGCAAACCAAAAGGCAGATATACAAAAAGACCGTTTCCTAACTTGCGTATAATGCCTGCACGGAGCATGAGCTGATGACTTGCAATAACCGCTTCGGCAGGGATTTCTCTGAGTGTTGAAATAAAAGTTTCTGATATTTTCATGATGAAATGTATTTTATATTAGAAATAAATGTATTTCAACTGCCCCCTTATTCTCCAAAATAAACAAAAACAGTCTTTGCTAGAATTCGGCATTGATGATATAATGTGTTTTAAGGGACTATTTAAAAAAACAAAAGGGGAAAATATGACAAACGAAACAAAAAAAATTGCTGAATTTATTGCAAACGGCAATGCGGTAATGGGGCTTGAATTCGGTTCAACAAGAATCAAAGCCGTTCTGATTGATGATGAACACAAACCGATTGCTTCCGGAGCCTTTGACTGGGAAAATAGTCTTGAAAATGGAATATGGACTTATTCACTGGATGAAATCCATAACGGTCTCGCTACCTGCTACGCCAACATGAAAAAAGATGTAAAAGACAAATACGGTGTAACACTTAAAAAGATGAAAGCGGTAGGTATCAGTGCCATGATGCATGGGTATCTTAGTTTTGATAAAAATGACAAATTGCTTGTTCCTTTTAGAACATGGCGCAATACAATAACTGGAAAAGCTTCGGAAGAACTTTCCAAATTGTTCAATTACCCGATCCCTGAGCGATGGAGTATTTCGCATCTTTATCAGGCTATCTTGAATAAAGAGCCGCACGTTAAGGATGTTTCATTTTTTACAACACTTGCAGGCTATGTCCATTGGCAGCTTACGGGAGAAAAAGTTCTTGGAATCGGGGATGCTTCAGGAATGTTCCCTATCGATATAAGTACCAAGAATTATAACAAAACGATGATAAAGAAATTTGACGAGCTTACGGCAAAAGAAAAATTTGCCTGGAAGCTTGAAAACATATTCCCGAAGATTCTTCTTGCAGGAGAAAAAGCCGGAACTTTAACGGAGAAAGGTATTAAACTTCTTGACCGCGACGGTGACCTTGCATCAGGAATTCCGTTTGCACCGCCGGAAGGAGATGCCGGAACAGGTATGGTTGCTACAAACAGTGTAAAGGAAAGAACAGGAAACGTTTCCGCAGGAACATCCGTATTTGCGATGATTGTTTTGGAAAAAGATCTTTCAAAAGCTTACAATGGAAAAATCGATCTTGTAACAACACCGTCCGGTTCACTGACAGCGATGGCACATGCAAACAACTGTACAGGTGAATATGATAACTGGATCCGTCTGTTCGGACAGGCTATAGAAGCATGCGGTTTTAAAATTGGCAAAGGCGATTTGTACGAAAACCTGCTTGCAAAAGCATTGGAAGCTGACAAGGATTGCGGTGGACTTGTTCCGTATAATTACATTTCCGGTGAATCAATGACAGGTTTTTCTGAGGGACGTCCGCTTTTTGTTCGTACACAGAAAAACACTTTTAATCTTGCAAACTTTATGCGCGCACAGCTGTTTACTTCGCTCGGCGCATTGAGAACAGGAATGGATATTCTGTTCAATCAGGAAAACGTAAAAATCGACAAACTGACAGGACACGGCGGATTCTTTAAAACACAGAAAGTTGGTCTGCTTATGATGTCTGCTGCAATGCACACACCGATTTCCGCTTTGGAAACAGCTGGTGAAGGCGGTCCTTGGGGTATGGCGGTTTTGGCTGCATATCTGGTAAACAAAAAGAATGAAACTCTGGATGAGTACCTTGAAAAAACAGTTTTTGCTAACAGTAAAGCAGTTACAGTTAATGCAACAAAAGAAGACATTGACGGATTTAACAAGTTCTTTGAAAATTACACCAAAGGACTTGCTGTTGAAAAAGCCGCGGTTGAATCTTTGGCGTAATCGGAGAAAATATGAGCAGCTATAAGTATTTGAAAGAAGAAGCATTTGAAGCCAATATGGAAATTCCGATGCGTAAATTGGCAATATACACCTGGGGGAATGTTTCCGCCTTTGACAAGGACAAAGGTGTTTTTGCCATAAAACCCTCTGGAGTTCCATACGACACAATGAAACCGGACGATATCGTTGTTATGGATTTGGACGGCAACAAGGTTGAAGGCAAGCTAAATCCTTCATCTGACACCCCGACACATATTGAATTGTACAGGAGATTTGAGAATATCGGCGGTATAACGCATACTCATTCGCCGTACGCTACTTCATGGGCGCAGGCATGCCGCTCGATTCCACTTTTTGGAACAACTCATGCGGACCATTCCGCCAACGAAGTACCATGTACACCGATGATAACAAAGGAAGCCGTGGAAACAGCCTATGAAAAAGAAACAGGTATTCTCATTGCGAAAACCTTTTTGGATCCGGCATCAGTAAATGCGCTTGATTGTAACGGTAAACTGCGAAAAGCACTTGTTCCGGCGGAAAATCCAATGGTTCTTGTTGCAGGACACGGACCTTTTGCCTGGGGTTCTAACGCAACAAAATCTGTTTATAACGCGGCTGTTCTTGAAGAGGTCGCAAAAATGGCTTGGATAACGTTATCCGTCAATCCGTCCGCAAAGACGTTACCGGAGTATGTGATAAACAAGCACTATGAACGTAAACACGGTAAAAACGCGTATTACGGACAGGGTAAATAAACCGGAAAGAGGATAACGTTAGTTATCCTCTTTTTTTTCGTCTTGTACTACGAGTTGTTTTTTTAGATAGGAAGAAATTGTTTCGTCGTCGGAAAGAGTATATTCCTGCCAGGGACTATGCTCTTTCAATTCTGTTACAAAAGAATTAAAATCCACAAAAATCGGCGGGAGAACGATAATTTTGTCTTCAGATTCCATATAGGCAAAGATATGACCGTTATTTTTACCACCGGTTATGTGACCGGCATGAGTTATCTTGTTCCAGTCAAACTCCAGTTTTTCGTTCGGAGAAGTATAAACGGTAAAACCTTCCGTATAAGTTACGATTTTTGAGCTCATAAAACCGCGAATTGTCTTTATTGTGTACCAGGAAAGATAAAAACAGGCAGCACAACAGAGTAAGGCGGAAAGTTTTTGCATAAAAAAGAAAGTTGAAATTCCGGCAAGAACACAAACAATGCAGAATATATAGAAGAGAATTCGTTTTTTATTTGTTTTGGGATTATATTTATAAGTCATAAAAAGCCTTATTTCTTATGTCTTTTATCAAGTTCATCCAGAATGTCTTTCCAGTTAACTTTTTCTTTATACATAAGCACACTCAAAAAGTAGAATAAATCTGCAAATTCCCAAATAATATCTTCTCGCGTTTCAGTTTCATCGGTAAGTTCTTCGGCTTCTTCCATAATTTTTTCGCGGACACGCTCATCGGTGAGCGTAGCTGTGTAGGAACCCGGCCGTGGATTTGCAAATCGCTCTGAAATAATTTCGTATAAAAATTCCATTGAATACGGACGGTCAGCGTTTGTCTGAAAGCATGTCCATGCGCCGGTGTGACAAACTCCGCCGTGTGGAATAACTGTTGCAAGAACGGTGTCACGGTCACAGTCAACCCTCAGTTTTTTTACTTCCAGATAATGACCGGAATGTTCGCCTTTTGTCCATAGAACATTGCGTGTCCGGCTCCAAAAGGTAAGCTTTTTTTCGGTAAAGGTTTTTTGAAACGCTTCTTTGTTGGCATAGCCCATCATAAGTACTTCACCGGAAACAGCCTGCGCAATTACAGGAACAAGTCCGTTTGATGTTTGGTTTACTTTTGCCCAGTTAAGACAGTTTATGAATGCGTCTTTCAGGGCGATTTTTCCTGTGTATAGTGCCATTCCAAGCTGAACATCACAGCCGAGTTTTTCCAAGTCAGTAACTTCATTCAGTGTAGAAACTCCGCCTGCTATAACAACGCGGCACTTAACGGACTTGCGTAGTTCTTCTGCCATCTTAAAGTCCGTTCCCTGCATGCAACCTTCTTTTTCAACACAGGTAAACAATAATTCAGAGGAATATTTTTCTGCAGCTTTTGCACCTTCAATCAAACCGACACTGATGGTTTCTGTCCAGCCTTTTACAGCGATTTTTCCATTTATGGCGTCAACCGAGATAATAATCCGGTCTTTACCTATTGCAGCGGTCATTTCTTCCAGGAACGGTACATTAAGGAAAATGCCTTTTTTCTGTTCTTCTGCAGTTGCCCAAACCGCTGAGCCGAGAATAACTTTTTCCGCACCAAGGGAGATAAGCTCTTTTGCACGTTTTACGGTTTTTATACCACCGCCTGTGCGGACATTTCCTTTTCGCAGCAGGCTTTTTAAAAGAGCCGTGTTAGGGGTATCACCATTTTCGTTGAAGTGTCCCATCGCAGCATCAAGGTCAATAACCGCAACTTCACCATATAAATCAAAATCAGAGATTAATGAATCCGCATCATTTCTTTCGAGAACCAAGTCTTTTCCGTTTTTAAGCTGAACAACTTTTCCGTCTTTTAAATCAATTGAAGAAATTACCATATCACAAAGCATAGCAGAAACACAGTTGAATTTCAATGCAAGCAGATTTCTTCGCTCTGTATCTAAGGATGAGAACTTTTGTATCGGTATGCAATAGACTTTTGGCTTTAGTTTTGTTAAAATAAAAAAAATATTTTTTAAAAGAAACTTAGTAATAATGTGAGGACAATTGATGACAAGTACAATCAGTTTTATTATTGCTTTTGTTCTTTATCTCGGGCTGATGGTTTTTATCGGTCTCAGAGCTATGAAAAAGAACAATTCAGCAAGTGACTTCTTTCTTGGCGGAAGAAATGTCGGTCCTTGGACTACCGCATTAAGCGCGGAAGCATCCGATATGTCAGGTTGGCTTTTGATGGGATTGCCCGGTCTCGCATATCTCGGTGGAATGAAAGAAGCCTTCTGGACAGCTGTAGGTCTTGCGGTCGGAACTTATTTGAGCTGGCTTATTGTTGCAAAACCATTGAGAAAATGCACAATCGCATTTGGCAACTCAATTACAATTCCTGAATTCTTTACAAACCGCTTTAAGGACAAATCGCACATAATAGCTGCAATAACTGTAATTTTCAATCTTTTGTTCTTCACAATTTACGTTGCTTCCGGTTTGGTTGCATGTTCCAAATTGTTTACATCAGTTTTCGGACTTGAATATCATGTAGGACTTGTTATCGGATTGATTGTAATTCTTTCATACACGATTATGGGCGGTTATCTTGCAGTTTGCAAAACGGACTTTATTCAGGGCACACTGATGATTATCGCACTGATTGTTACAGGAATTGCTGTTACAGCTCTTCTTGGTGGATGGGGTCCGGCTTTTGAAAAAGCAAACGTATTTACACAAAATGCGCTTAACGGTAAATTCGGTGAAGAGTTCCAAAAAGCAGTTGCAGGTAATCAGTCTTACGGTGCAAGTTCCATTATTTCTGCTCTTGTTTGGGGATTGGGATATTTTGGAATGCCGCACTTTATTATTCGGTTCATGGGAATCCGCTCCAACAGAGAAGTAAAAATCTCCCGCCGCATAGCAATTGTTTGGGTTGTTATTGCACTTGGTGCCGCAGTTTTGGTCGGAACACTCGGAACAGCTTTCCTTACAGAAACATTGTCAATTTCCGGTGCTGAAACGGTTTTCTCGGCTGTTATGCAGAAAATCTTCCCCTCATTCATTGCGGGAATTTTTCTTTGTGCAATTCTTGCGGCTGCAATGAGTACTGCTGACAGCCAGCTGCTTGTTGCGTCTTCCTCATTCAGCCAGGATGTTTACAAAGCATTTATTAAAAAAGATGCTTCAGAAAAAGAAATTCTCAAAGTAAGCCGCATAACAGTATTTGTTGTTGCCGCTGTTGCTTTCTGTCTTTCTCTTGATCAGTCAAGCTCAATCTTTGGCTTGGTAAGCTACGCCTGGGCAGGATTCGGTGGAACACTCGGACCGATTATTCTTCTTGCTTTGTTCTGGAGAGGAACAACAAGAAACGGTGCGCTTGCAGGTCTTGTATGTGGTGGTATAACCGTAATTCTCTGGCACAATCTCCACGGTGGACTTTTTGATTTGTATGAGATTTTGCCCGCGTTTATCATTTGTGGTGTTGTTGCTTTTGTTGTAAGCTTACTCGACAAAAACAAAGATGCTGAGATGTTGGCAGAATTTGACAAATACAGAAAACTTGCAGATTAGCAGTTTGTAATTGAAAATAAGCTGCCCTATGCTGAAATGCTGTATGAAGGGCAGCTTTTTCTTTATAAAAAAACAAATTTTTAATAAAAAAAGTGACACCACCACAAAACTGTGTTAAAATATAAACAATCTACTGATAATATCCGAAATTGATTAAACAACCACACATATATGGAAGTTTATGATCAGGAGAAGAAATGAAATTACGTGCAAAACTGAACACCTTGTTTGTTCTTGTAGCAGCGCTTCCTTTGCTTATACTTGCAACCGTTATTTTGCTTATGTGGGATGCATCCAATATCAAAATGCTGAACAATTATGTTGCAACATTTTCACGTGATGCAGCGGAACAGGTAAGTGCCTTCTTTGATGACAAATTGATGACGGTAAAAACCCTTTCAGAATTTCCGGATGTAAGTGCACACAACTGGACTGCGGTAAAGGAACCGATGCAAAAAATCGTTAATGAAAAGGTTTTTGAAAAAATAATCCTGGCATATAACGACGGTACATATTATAACACAGGCGGTGGTAACCCGTATTTTAACGGTATGCAGACAACGGACAATAAAAGTCCTGATGCAAAAAAATCATCAATTGCAATTCGTGATTACTTTAAAGATATGGTAACGAACAATACATCTGAAAGGGATTATTCGCGAGTTTCCGAACCAGTAATTTCTTTGAGTAATGGTGTTAAGCAGATGATGATCTGTCAGACACTTTTTAATGAAAACAACAGGCTCAGCGGTATGATTGCCGGTTCTGTTTCATTTGATTTGTTTGAAAAAGAACTTGAAGAAATCAATGAAATGGCGAGAAATACTTTTGGAACTGACATCAAAATGCTTGTTGTTAACACCAACAGAAACATTGTTTACCACTGGGACAGTTCCAAAATGCTTCATGTTGAAGAAATTGACGGTAAGAAAGAATCCGTAATTTATAACATAGACGTTTTGCCGGAAGATTTCAGGGACAATGCGGTAAAAATGTCCTCGCAGATAGTTTCTTTCAATACACAGGAATATATCCTTGACGGAGAACGGCATTTGTTCTGTTTCTATCCTATTTCGGGAACAACAATGACATTAGGTGTTTTTATTCCTAGGCAGGTATTGTTTAATGATCTTTTTAACTCGATAAGAACCGCAATTATTTCTCTTGCAATAACTATTCTTATAATTTCACTTTTCGGTTTCTTCTTTACAAAGAGTGTTGTTGCCCCGTTGTTTACAATTTCTTCATCACTCGGCGAATTGGCACAGGGTGGCGGTGATCTTACAATTCGTCTTCCGGTACGGAATAACGATATTATTTCAGAAATTGCGGGTAACTTTAACAAGTTTGCTGATACGCTTTCAGGAATCATCGGTAAAATACAGAAAGAAGCCGTAAAACTTGGTGATGTATCTAATCAATTGAATAATGATGTTCAGAATACAAAGACTGCGGTTGCGGAAATTGGTGACAAATCCGGTGCGCTTTCCGAAAATGCTCTGAATCTTAGTGCTAGCATAGAAGAAACTTCTTCTACCGTACACGAAATAGGAAAGACAATTGAAAATTTGAACAAGCAGATTTCACACCAGTCCGGAAGTGTAAATGAATCTTCCGCTGCTATTGAGGAAATGGTAGCAAATATTCAATCTGTTTCCAACAACCTGGGCAGGGCGAATAAGACCTTTGCCGAACTTAAGAATTCTTCCGAAGACGGTAGAAATACCATGGAAACCGTAATTGAAAGTATTAAGGCTACCGCCACACACTCACAGCAACTGCTTGAAACAAACGAAGTTATTGAATCAATTGCAAGTCAGACCAACCTGCTTGCTATGAATGCGGCGATTGAGGCTGCACATGCGGGTGATGCAGGAAAAGGCTTCTCTGTTGTTGCGGATGAAATTCGAAAACTTGCGGAAGATTCATCCGAACAGTCAAAGAAAATTGCTGAAATGCTGCATATAGTTGTAACAAACATTGAAACGGTTGTAAGTCAAGCAAACAATGCAAATACAGCCTTTGAAGATATTTCAGCAAAAATCACCAATGTAAGTGATTTGATGTCTGAGGTTTCAATGTCAATGAATGAACAGTCAGAAGGTTCTCAGCAGGTATTGGAATCCTTGAGGACTATTCAGAACATTACATCTGAAATTCTTAACGGTTCTACCGAAATGACAACCGGTGCTGAAATGGTACAGAAAGAAATGGTTCATTTGAGCGATTTTGCTTATCAGGTAAAAGATGTTACACAGGTTGTAAATAATCAGGTTGCCGTTATTAACGAATCGGTCGGAAGTGTTTCTGCCCTGTCCAACGAGAACAATGATTTGTCTGATGATTTGATTGAACAGACAAACGGCTTTAAACTGTAATACAAAATATTTTCAAAAAACAGGCTGTTCGTTTTGACAGCCTGTTTTTTATGTATTCAATCTATAAACCCTGATTTCCAATGCCATATTGGTTTTGCAAGCGATGATTGGAATGGCTGCGTAAGTGAAAAATCGGGTAACCATTCCGTGTCCTGTACAAGTTCCTGATAAAAACCGTTTTCGATGTCATATTCATCAATCAGCTTTGTCAGTTCATCAAATTCCTGTTTGTCCACGTATCTGTTTTGAAATGAAGACAATGCTTTTTCCCGCTTTGACATTTCTGACTCATCAAATGGTACTGGTGTATACTGAGACATAAGCGAAAGAAAAGTATCCTTTGAAGCGTGATTTTTGAACCACTCCAAAACAAGCCTTGTATCGTCAAGTCTACCGGGCAGCATGAGGTGTCGGATTATAACGCCGGAAAGCATTTTGTAGCTTTGTTCGTCAATAATCGTTTTAGTATTTGAAATCATATATCTGATTGCGTTTTTGGCAATTTTTGGATAATCCGGTGCGTCAAAAACCGACTGGGAGATTATGGGATTAAGTGTTTTTAAGTCTGGTAACCATATTGAAACAACATCTTTCAACAGTTCTAATGATTCTACTGTTTCATAAGCGGAACTGTTCCAACAGACAGGTACATGCAGACCATGGTTTTTCGCCTCAAGCAAATAATCGCGGAGAACCGGAATTGCGTGCGAACCGGTAACAATGTTTATGTTTTCAGCCCCTTTGTCCTGTAGTTTAAGGCAAATATCAGAAAATTCAATTGTGGAAACAGTTGCTCCCATTCCTCGCTGTGAAATTTGATAGTTTTGACAAAAAGCGCAGTGAAGATTACAGCCTGTGATAAATATTGTGCCTGATCCGCCTTTTCCTGTTATCAGCGGTTCTTCACCAAAATGCAGACCTGCCCAGGCAATTCTCAAATCGTGCATTTCAAGGCAGAAGCCTTTTTGACCTTCATTTCGTTTTGAGTT
>DBWK01000120.1 GCA_002308875.1 Treponema sp. UBA1240 | reverse complement strand
CACTTTTTTTTCAAATATCGTTGCTATTTTTGTTCAGAAAGTTTAGAAACCACGTGGACACGACCTGTTTTTTTTACACGTGGTGCAAGCGTTTTTTGTTCCGTTTCAGATTTTTTGTATATTTTCTTCTTATTTACAGCTTCTTTTGCAATTTTTGCCTTGGCTTTGTTTTTTTTGTCTTTTTCGATAAATGCCAAAGTTTCCTCAAACCCCTTACAAAACTTTTGCATATCTTCTTCAAACACAACGATGGCATGACGATCAAATTCTTCGCCATTGTTACTTTTGCTTTCCACGACCTGCAAAAAAACATCGCCGTTGCGGTTTTCCTTTACGTTAAAAAAATAAGCTCTCTTATCCAATACAACCTGAGTCGTAAAAAGTTCGCCGCGAATAGACATCACAACCTTCCTTGCCGTTTTATTTTCTAATATATAGCATTTTATTCCACTTTTAGCAAGTATTCGCAATTTTACATCTTAAGGCTTCGGATAAAAAAAACTGTAAAAAAATTTGACAGTTTTTATTTTATAAAATACAATGGATTTTATAAAATAATTCTAAGGAGTCCTAAAGTGGCTAAAGTAGAACTCAAAGGTATTGGTAAGGTTTACGACGGCAATGTTCGTGCTGTTGACAATGCCAATATCACCGTAGAAGACCGCGAATTTGTAGTATTCGTAGGTCCTTCCGGTTGTGGTAAGTCTACCACTCTCCGCATGATTGCAGGTTTGGAAGACATCACAGAAGGTGAACTCTACATCGATGGCGAGTTGATGAATGACGTTCCTCCGAAAGACAGAAACATCGCAATGGTTTTCCAGAACTATGCGTTGTATCCTCACATGACTGTTTATGACAACATGGCATTCGGTCTTAAAATCCGCAAGGTTGACAAAGCCGAAATTGAACGCCGTGTTCGCGAAGCAGCCCGTATTCTTGACATTGAAAAGCTTCTCGACAGAAAACCGAAGGCTCTTTCAGGCGGTCAGAGACAGCGTGTTGCTGTAGGACGTGCTATTGTACGTAATCCTAAAGTCTTCCTGTTTGACGAACCGCTGTCAAACCTCGATGCAAAACTACGTGTTCAGATGCGTGCAGAAATTTCAGATTTGCACCACCGCTTGAACGCAACAATGATTTATGTTACACACGACCAGGTTGAAGCTATGACAATGGGTGACAAAATTGTTGTTATGAAAGACGGAAAAATCCAGCAGATTGGTTCACCGTTGTATCTCTATAACCACCCGATTAATAAATTCGTTGCAGGATTCATCGGTTCACCGCCAATGAACTTCCTCACTGTAAAAATTGTTGAAAAAGGCGGAAAGCTCGTTGCTGATGAAGGTTCTTTCGAAGTATCTCCGACAGAAGAACAGGCTAAAGCCCTTAAAGCATACATCGGAAAAGAAGTATTCTTCGGTATTCGTCCAGAAGACCTTACTTACACAACAACTCCAGTTGCTTCAAACAACATGCAGATGAAGATTTCCGTTATTGAACCGCTTGGTGCTGAAACACACCTGTTCTTAACAACAAAGACACAGTCCTGTGTTGCACGTTGTTCACCTGACAACAAGTACACAATCGGTGAGACCGTAAACTTCACACCATTTATGGAAAAAGGTAAATTCTTTGACAAAGACACAGAACTCAGCATCTGTGAAACACCTACAACAGAGTAGTTTACCTGCTTTCAAAAAGGCCCGCCCCGTGCGGGTCTTTTTTTATAATCACGGATAGAATAATCACAAACAATTAACTTGAAATCCATTTCACAATATTGTACTATAATAACAGGATGAATAAACGTATACTTGCCCCTTCAATTTTATCAGCTGATTATCTTCATTTTGCCGATTCAATTTCTTTAATAGAAAAAAGCAGCGCTTCATGGGTTCACATTGACATCATGGACGGTACATTCGTTCCGAATTTTACTTTCGGACCACCGCTTGTAAAAGCCCTTCGAAAAACGACAGATCTTTTTTTTGACGTTCACCTGATGATAAATAATCCGCAAAATCATTTTGAATCTTTTGCGAAAGCTGGCGCTGATGCGCTCACCTTTCATTATGAAAATGTAATTCATCACCACAGACTAATAGAACAGATTCACGACATGAACAAAAAAGCGGGAATCAGTATTGTACCATCAACTCCCATATCAGTTCTTGAATCAATCCTGCCGTTTGCAGACATTGTTCTCATCATGACCGTAAATCCAGGTTTTGGCGGTCAAAAACTTATTCCGCAATGCGTTGAAAAAATTAAACAATTACAACAAATTCGTAAAAAAATGGGTTATAATTACAAAGTTTCAGTTGATGGCGGAATCAACAACCAAACACTTCCGCTTGTACTGGACGCCGGTGTTGACATTGTTGTATCCGGTTCCGCCTTTTTTTCAGGAGAACTGAATTGGAGATAAAAATGAAAAAAATTATCGCTTTACTAACCCTTATCTGTTGCAGCACGCTGCTTTTTTCACAGACAGTATCCGACTCATTACTTCCCGGTTTGGAAGCATATTCCCGCGAAGACTGGGACGCGGCAGTAATGTTCTTCAAAAAACTTTCTGCCGACAAAGCCACAGTATCAGATGATTCAGTTTACTGGCTGGTTATGAGCGAACTATCAGCAGGCGACTACAAATCAGCACTTGCAGACTCAAACAGCTTTCTAGCAAAATATAAAAACTCAAAAAGGATTCCCGATATTTGTTACCAAAAAGGCAGGGCATTATATCAATTAAAACAGTATGATGAAGCAGTCAGACAACTTTATGATTTTGTAAAGGAATATCCCGAACACAAACTTATACCGTCAGCTCTCTACTGGATTGCAGAATCCCTGTTTGACACAAAAAACTATGAACGTGCATCACTTTTTTACACAATGATAATCGACGACTACAAAGACAGCCCCAAATACGAAGCCAGTTTTTACAGGCTTAGCCTCATAAACCAAAAGGAACGTGAAGAGGAACTTTTGGAACTTCTTAAAGTTACACACGAAGAATCATTGCGCGCAGCGGAAGAATACGAAAAGAAAAGCCAAAAATACGAACAGGCAATACTGGCATATCAGAACAGGATAAGGGAATTAGAAGCCCAGCTGAATAAGTAATTACATAGTTTGGAGTGATCTTGCCATGGAAGATACAAAGTTAAAAAAAGCAGACATTTTATTCAGAAGAAAACAATTTGAAAATCTCATCAAAGAACTTGAACCTTTTGTCATGGAATACCGCCAGTCAGCAGACTTTTTTTATATGCTGGGTGTATCAAATTTGTATCTCGGAATACTGGGCGCCGCAGAAGACTACTTAACAACCGCATCACGCATTGATTCCGATTCCCCCAAAAGCCTGATTGCGCTGGGCGCACTATTTTTGCGCAAAGGCAGCACAACAGAAGCAATAAGCTGCTACCTTGAAGCACAGGAAATGGACCCTCAGAATGCACTTGTAAAAAAATCCCTTAACTTTATACGCAAAAGCGACATGGCAACAATTTCACAGGCGGTTGACAGTGGCAAAATCAAGGAATTTTATCCATCAACAGGTGTTTATATTCCCGTACAGCAGATTGTGCTGGTCGCGTTTGCAGTTTTTGCAATAACGGGCATAATCATAGCTGCCGTTACAATGCACAAAAAAGCGCCTAAACGCGCCGACTTAAGCAATTATACGCTTACAGTGAACGAAAAAAACAATCCCGTTGAAACAGATGGCGGAACATACCGCTACATAATGACCACAACACAAATCAACGATTCCTATACAAAAGCGATAAAATATTTTCAGGATTTTAAGGACAATCAGGCACAAGTAGAAATAAACCGAATTCTAAATTCCAACGCATCCGTTTCAATCAAACAGAAAGCACGGGAAATCATGAATTATATTACAGAACCCGGCTTTGATACAATAAAGGATGTTTATTCATACAAAAAAGTGGAATCAGATCCTTACCTGTACATGGATTGCTGGGTAGTATGGTCGGGAAGAGTCAGCAACGTTGAAAAAACGGAAACAACCTACAATTGTGAATTCCTTGTTGGTTACGATGATATGAAGAATGTTGACGGTATTGTTCCATGTTCAATTCCAATGCCAATCTCGATTGACGTTGAAAATCCTGTGCAGATTTTGGGGAAACTCACAGTAAAAAACAATAAGTTGTTCCTGCAGGGCAAATCGGTTTATCAGCCAATAGGAAAAAAATAAAAAATATTTTCCGAAAGTGTCAAAAACCACATTTTTGTACCTATATATAAAGTGGGAGGAAAGGTAGCAAATATGGCAGTAGAAAATTCAACAAACACAGATTTATCTGAAAAAATGAAAGCTCTTGAAGCAGCAAGACTTCAGATTGAAAAACAATTCGGACAGGGCTCACTGATGAAACTGGGCACGAGAACTGACGTAAGCGGAATTGACGTAATTCCGTCCGGTTCAATTCTACTTGATGAAGCATTGGGAATCGGCGGTTACCCAAAAGGACGTATCATAGAAGTATACGGCCCGGAGTCTTCCGGTAAAACAACACTCGCCCTTCATGCGATTGCGGAAGCACAAAAAGCCGGTGGTATTGCGGCATTTATTGACGCGGAACACGCACTCGATCCAGTTTACGCCAAAAATCTCGGTGTAGATATAGACAACCTTTGGGTTTCACAACCAGACACAGGTGAACAAGCACTCGAAATCGCAGAAAACCTTGTCCGTTCAGGTGCAATCGATATTATCGTCGTAGATTCCGTTGCGGCACTTACACCACAAGCTGAAATTGAAGGCGACATGGGCGATTCTCACGTAGGTTTACAAGCAAGACTCATGAGTCAGGCACTCCGAAAACTCACTGCAATAATCGGTAAATCAAAGTGTCTTCTGATATTCATAAACCAGATACGCATGAAAATCGGAATCATGTTCGGCAATCCCGAAACGACAACCGGAGGTAACGCTCTTAAATTTTACGCATCAATCCGTCTTGAAGTAAGAAGAATTGAATCAATAGACGCAAAAGGCGGCGAAGACGCCGTAGGAAACAGAGTACGCGTAAAGGTTGTAAAAAACAAAGTTGCGCCACCATTCAGAAAAGTCGAGCTGGATATTTATTTTGGGAAAGGCATTTCGGCTGTTTCAAGCATGCTGGATGCAGCTGTAAAATACGAGCTCGTTGAAAAACGAGGCGCATGGTATGCAGTCAATAACGAAAAAATCGGACAAGGACGCGAAAATGCAATTCAGTTTCTTGAACAGAATCCCGATTTTTATCACGAACTTGAAACAAAACTGCGTGCAAAGCTTTTTCCCGGTCAGGAACTAAAAAACAAGACATCAGATAAAAAGGCAGGTGCAAAAGCCGCAGCAACGGAAAAAATGTCAGCAGGAAACACAATTCCGCCCAAAACCGATGCAAAGGCAGACGTTTTTTAATGCCTGTCGTAGTTCTGGGGCTAGGCTCAAATAAGAGTCTTTGTATAAAAAACAAAGTTCTGTCATCGGATAATATCCTTAATAAAGCCTGCTCAGAACTGAAAAAGCACATAAAAGAACTTCGCTGTTCTTCCATATACATTACAAAACCTCTGTATATGGAAGAACAGTCGGATTTTTTCAACATGGTTGTCCTTGGTGATTACTCCGGTTCACCAAGAGAACTGTTAAATCTTATACATATAATTGAAGCCAAATACGGTCGCGACAGAAGCCTTGAAACATTCAAAGGACCTCGCACACTTGATATTGACATTGAGCTTTTTGGCGATATAACAGTCAACGACAACTCTTTATCAAATCCGCTGTTTATTCCTCATCCGCTTATGAGCGAGAGACAGTTTGTGCTTATTCCCCTGCTTGAGATTTTGAACAATTCTGCCGAATCTATAATAGACAAACAAAAGTATGCACAAATGCTTTCAAAATTACAGGATCAAGGTGTCAGACTATGGAAATCAAGCAGGAAACACTAGAAAAAAAAGAAGAAACCGCAAAAAAGAACAATTTCAAGTTAGGTAAATTTGACGGTCCGCTTGACCTGCTGCTGTTCTTGATAAAGAAAAATGAAATCAATATTTACGACATTCCTATTGCGGAAATAACAGAACAGTATATGGAATTTTTGGATTATGCCGTTTCAACTGATTTGGAAAATCTCACAGAGTTTTACGCGCTTGCAGCCGACCTTCTTTACATAAAGTCCCGGACACTGCTTCCTGTGGAAGTTTCATATGACGGCGAAGAAATCGATGATCCGCGTCAGGAATTAGTTGACAAGCTCATCGAATACCAGAAATTCAAAAAGCTTTCCGAATTAATGGAACAAAAAGAAGACGAAGCTGAATGGAGCGTTGAAAGAAAAAAGATTCAACGGATTCTTCCCTTTGAAGAAGAAGAACTGTGGGAAAAAGTTGACACATGGGATTTGCTTAAAATGTTTTCCAATCTGGTATCAGCTTATAATACGGAAAAAATCCTCGATATGTACGAAGAAATAACCATAAATGAAAAACTAACGCTCATGAGTGAACTCTTTTCAAACAAAGGTGAGTGCTTTTTTACGGATTTAATAATCAGAAAAGATAACTTACTTGATATTGTATGCGCTTTTATGGCAGTATTAGAGGCGGTAAAATTCAAAACGGCAGTTATCTATCAGAACAGAATGTTCGGTGACATAAAAATAAAACCGTATAAAAAAGAGGCATAACTGAACTTCTGTAAAGCGGAAAACTGTTAAACGACATACAAAAGAGTCATAGGATGGAGTTTTGTTTGAAAAAGGAAACAGCGCTTTTAGAAGCAATTTTTTATCTTGAAAGTGAACCTCTCGACAATAAAACATTATCAAAAATTTCAGGTTTAGGTCTTGAAGTTGTTGAAGCCGCAATCGAAAAACTACAGGAAAAATATACGGAAGAAGATTCCGGCGTTGAGCTGGTACAGATTTCAGGCGGTTGGATTATAAGCCCTAAAAGCGAATACTGGCAATGCCTCAAAGAACGATACGGAAAGAAAAATGACAGTCGGCTTTCACGCGCCGCAATGGAAACACTGTCAATCATTGCCTATTCACAACCGGTAACAAAAGCCGAAATTGAAGCAATCAGAGGTGTTTCCGCCGACAATATGATCCGTCTTTTACAGGAAAGAGCACTTATAAAAGAAGTCGGCAAAAAAGACATTCCCGGTAAGCCTGTTCAATATGGAACAACAAAAGAGTTTTTAAAATTTTTCAGAATGAACAGTATAGCAGATTTACCAAAACTTACAGAAACAGAAAGTGAGCGTTTTGAACTTGCAAGATAGCGATACCAAAAAAAACACAGTCCGTTTACAAGTTGCACTTGCCCATGCAGGCGTTGCCAGCAGACGCGCATGCGAAACAATAATAACAGAAGGTCATGTTACAGTAAACGGAAAAATCGTTACAGAACTCGGAACAAAAGTTTCGCTTACTGACAAAATCTGTGTTGACGGCAAAGAAGTCCGTCAGGAAGAGCACAAACGCTACATACTGCTTAATAAACCGGCAGGATATGTTTGTTCCCTGAGTGACGAAAAAAACAGGCCCGTAGCATCTGACTTATTAAAACCGCATTTTTCGGAAAGACTTTACAACGTGGGAAGACTGGACATGTATTCGTCAGGGCTTATTATTTTTACTAATGACGGTGATTTTGCTTCCATCGTATCGCATCCGTCCGCCGAGCTGGAAAAAGAATATCTTGTTGAAACAAGCCTGCCCTACCCTCCTTTTCTGCCTGAAAAATTTATGCGCGGAGTCAGAGTAGACAATGTTTTTTACAAATGTAAAAAAGCAGAACGCATTTCAAGCCGCAAATTAAAAATAGTTCTTATTGAAGGGAAAAACAGAGAAATCCGCAAAGTTCTGGAATCGTTCGACGTGCGTGTAAAATCACTGGAACGAATACGCATAGGCTCCATTATTCTTGACAGTTCACTTCAGCCGGGAAATTTCAGGGAGCTCAGTGATTCCGAAGTCACAAAACTAAAAGAGCTTTGTAAAAAGAGGAAATATGATAATAGCAATTGACGGACCTGCCGGTGCAGGCAAAAGTACCATCGCAAAACTTATAGCCGAAAAACTCAACATCACTTTTTTGAATTCCGGCTCATTTTACAGGGCTATAACGCTTTCGCTGCTAAGAAACAAAATCCCGCTGAGCGATGCGAACGCAATCATAGAACACGCTAAAAAACTGGAACTTGATTACAGGAACAGCAGACTTTTTCTTAACGGCGAAGACGTGGAAGGCATTCTTCATTCCGATGCAATAGATTTGAACGCCTCAAAAGTTTCCTGCATTGTGCCGGTAAGACATATCGTTAACGACAAAATTAAGCTGATTACAAAAAAAATCAGCATTGTCTGCGAAGGCAGAGATATGACAACTGTTGTATTTCCCGAAGCAGAATACAAATTCTACCTTGACGCATCAATAGAAGCTCAGGCTCGCAGAAGATTCAATCAGGGAGTAAGCAACCTTTCTATTGAAGAAATCGCTGAATCCATAAAAAAACGCGATGAAATCGACAAAAACAAGCAGGAAGGTTCCCTAAAAATTGCAGAAGATGCACATTATATCGATACTTCAGACTTGACTATAGAGCAGGTTTGTGCGATAATTTTAGACAAAATTCATATATAAGGGTTTATTATGGCAGAGAAGGACGTGGTAATGAATGAATCTCAGGACTCCAAGGAGAACGTTCAAACACAATTACAGGAAGAATATCTAAAAAGTCTCGAATCACTTGAAGAGGGACAACTGGTAGATGGTGTTGTTATTCAGGTTACCCCTGATCAGGTGTTTGTTGATGTTGGCTACAAATCAGAAGGCAAAATCCCGATAACGGAGTTTTCGGTAGTACCGAAGGTCGGTGACAAAGTAAGTGTTGTTCTTGTAACAAAAGAAAACAAACAGGGCGAAGTTATTGTTTCAAAGCAAAAAGCAGATGTAAAAGCTTCTTGGAAACTTTTAAGACAGGCTTTTCAGGATAAAACTCCTGTTGACGGTGTAATTGAAAAGATTGTAAAAGGCGGATTTGACGTAAATCTGGGTGGTAACTCCCACGCATTTTTACCGATCAGCCAGTCTGACAGTCAAAAAGTTGAAAAAGCTGAAAAACTTATCGGCGTAAAAAGCAAATTCTATATCGAAAGACTATATTCTGACAATAAAATCAATATCGTTGTAAACCGCAGAAAATATTTGGAAAAATCGATTGAAGAAAACCGCGAAGCATTCTTTAACAATGTTAAGATTGGTGATGTTGTAAAAGGCGAAGTAAAAAGCTTCACAAGCTTCGGCGCTTTCATAGACCTTGGTGGTTTCGACGGTCTGCTTCATATCAATGATATGAGTTGGGGTCATGTTACAAGACCGAAAGATTTTGTTAAGAAAGGTCAGGAAATTGAATTAAAGGTAATCCGTCTTGATCCTAATGAAAAGCGGATTAATCTTTCTCTCAAGCACTTTACGGAAGATCCGTGGCTTCACTTTGAAAATAAATACCATGTCAATGACATAGTAAAAGGTAAAGTTACAAAACTTACAGAATTCGGTGCATTTATCGAGCTTGAAGAAGGTATTGAAGGACTTGCGCATATCAGCGAATTCTCATGGGTAAAAAAAGTAAACAAACCCGAAGACATGGTTAAAATCGGTGACGAAGTTGAATGCATGATTCTCGGCTACGATATTCAGGCTGGTCGTGTTTCACTTGGATTAAAGCAGGTAACTGAAAATCCGTGGGAAAAAATCGGCGAAAAGTATCCGGTTGGAACAAAACTCACACGGAAAGTTGTAAAAATTACAAATTCCGGTGCATTCATCGAACTTGAAGAAGGTATCGACGGATTCCTGCATGCGGATGATATTTCATGGACAAAGAAAGTTAAGCATCCGGGAAGCGAGCTTACTGTAGGACAAGAAGTTGAAGCAGTTGTTATTGAAAATGACGCTGAAAATCACAAAATAAAGCTTGGCATTAAACAGCTTACTGATGATCCGTGGATTAACTTTACAAACGAATACAAACCCGGTTCAACACTTGAAGGTGAAATCGTTTCAATTACAGATTTTGGTCTGTTTGTAAAAGCTCCGTGTGGAATTGAAGGACTTGTAAACAAGGCAAATCTTTCAGAAAACAAGGATGAGCCGTTTGAAGAAGCAGTACAAAAATACAAGGTTGGAGATAAAATTAACGTTTTTGTAGTTGATGTAAATCCCAACAAACAAAAAGCTGCTTTCTCTGTAAAAGAATTCAAACGCAAAGTACAGCGTGATGAAATATCACAGTATATGACTTCAAATCAGGATGAGGATGAGGGAACATATACACTCGGTGATATGATCAAAGACAAAAAATAGTTAATCATCCTGATGATTTTCTGTTAAAAATGCATTGTACAACCGGTACAGTGCATTTTTTTTAACAAAAGGAGAAATCTTGGACACAGACATAATTTCAGAAATGTCAGACAACCTCAGAGATTCCTCAATGAAAAGCGTTCTGTCACTAATAAGCAGACTATCAGCATCTTCAACGCCAGTTCTTTTTAACGGCGAAAAAGGCACAGGACGGGCTTTTCTGGCAGAACTTCTTTGCAAAACAAGCAATTCACCCGAAAAAACTTTTATACGCCTTCGGGCGGCAAAAACAAGCGTAGATTTATTTATTTCCACGCTGAATACAAAGCCGGATATGATTTTCTTTGATGAAATAGGCGAAGCCGACAACGCCCTACAAACTGCACTGCTCTATTATCTTACAAATTCCAATCGGACAGACGGCAAAACAAGAATATGCTGTTCATCTTCACAAAATCTGGAACAACTTGTTCAGTTAAATTCTTTCAACAGAGAATTATATTTTGCTATCTCTACACTGCCTGTAACAGTTCCGCCTCTAAGGGAAAGAAAAGAAGACATTGAAACCTTAAGTTATTTCTTCCTTAGGAAATACGGGAAAAAATACAATAAGTTTTTTACGGAATTTTCAAAAGAAACTCTGGATACATTAAAAAACGCCTTTTGGCAAAATAATATAACCGAACTCGAACTGTGCATAGAAAGAGCGGTTTCGGTTGGCACACCACCCGTACTGGAAAAAAACGATTTGCGCTTGAACATATCGCAGGTTTCTGATATTTTCATAGATAGTGGTAAATCATTAAAAGCTGCTATAGATTGTTTCAAAAAACAATACATTGAACAGGTCTTAATTGAAGTTCGATGGAATCAGACAGAAGCTGCAAAAGTTTTGGATATTCAAAGAACATATTTATCACGTTTAATTAAAGAATTAGATATTAAATAACAGGAGATTTTTATGTCAGCAAATGCAGGCACGAAAAACGAAGAAAAAAAATCATTTGATACAAAACTGAGCGCTTTTTTTGTAAAAACACGTTTTTTGTTTTTAGGTATTATCGCAGCACTCTTTGTTATCGCAATTGTATTCGGAATTGTATTTACAGTAAAAGACAATTCCACAAAAGCGGGACTAACGGAAATTGATACAATAACAGCGGAACTTTCTGCCGCCAGAACCGATTTAAAGGACGATGCACTTAAAGCAAAAGAAGACGAGCTCTTTGAAAGAGCAAAAGTTCTTGCAGAAAAAAACACAAAGAATATAACTGGTTCCCGTGCATATATGATTATGGCAGAAATCCAGTATGCAAGAAAAAACTGGAACGATGCAAAAAATGCATGGATTGCGGCGGCGGAAGCCAATCCAAAAGCATATACAGCCGCATACTGCTACTATAATGTTGGTGTTTGCGCAGAAGAAATGAAAGACTTTGATGAAGCAATCAAATATCTCTCTCTGACAACGGAAGCAGAAAAATTTCCGTTAAAACCACATGCACTGTTTTCAATCGGTAGAATCGAAGAACAGCGCGGTAACTACGAACAGGCAAAAAAAAGTTATGAGGAACTTTCGGCTTCATATCCTTCAGATGCCTGGACAACACTTGCAAAAACAAGATTAATCACACTGTCTGTAGAAGGTAAGACAAACTAAAAGATGCAGCGCATCAACATGCAGAGCCTTATAAAAAAAACATTCTTACTCGTTTTTGTTATAGTGCTCTGCATTCTGTTGGGTTCATGCGGCGAATCAGTTTCCTACTCTGCCGCTCCACCTTCAAATGTTA
>DBWK01000085.1 GCA_002308875.1 Treponema sp. UBA1240 | reverse complement strand
ATCTGTGCATCAACCTTTGAAAGTTTTTCTTCCAGTTCCTTTATTTTTGCAAAAGCTTTGTCAAAATGCTTTGAATGATTTGAAAGTGTCTGGAGATTGTCTTCTGCACGGGCTGTCATTTCAATAAGGTTTTTTATGATTGTGTCGTAATCGTCAATACGTTTTTCGACCGTTGTAAGGCCGTTTATCTTTTCTTCCATCTGCGAAGACCGGGTCGTAAAATCTTCTTCAAATTTTTCAAGTCGTTTTACTGACGCAATGGCATGCTGCTGCTTTACATCCAAGTCAACTGCTGCATCCTGAAGGCTTTTGTTTCTGCCGTCAATGTACGCATCAAGGTCAATCTTGAGTTTGTCCGTGAATTTTTTTACTTTATCAATAGATTTGTTGTTAGAATCAATCTGTCTGAAAATCAGTATCAACGCTACGCATACTGCGAGCGTTATAATATTTCCCATTGTAAAAAGCATCGAATCCCACCCATTATATTCAAAACTTTATATTAGTTTAACACAATTTTCAGTAATTGGCGATAGTTTTTAAAAGAAATATCAGCAATATTAAGGGGAAGATTAAAAAATTTTCTCCAAAATGGTAAAATATATGCGGTTTTCATGCCGGCTTTGTGCGCACCGATTATATCCGCGGAAATATTGTTGCCAACATAGAGCACAGATTCCGCCTCAACGCCCAGTTCTTTTGCCAGCAAACCGAACGCGTAGACGGAGGGCTTGAGCGCACCTATAGACTCAGAACCGAGAATTACGTCACAATACTTGGCAAGTCCCCACACATCCCCTTTCTGTGACGGCGGAAAGTCGGACAAAATCCCGATTTTAAATCCACCCGCCTTAAGACCTGAAAACAGTTCTTCAAGATACGGATAAGGCTTTATTTTTGGGAAAAAGCGTCCCAAGCCTTTGTATATTATATTTTCGATTTTTGTTTTTGCTTCTTCAGAGGTTATACGCATTCTGTCGGCCAGAAGCCGTGCCTGATACTCATAAAAATCCGCCAAGGGCGCTGTTCTGTGCAGAATTTTACGAACTTTGCTGTATTCCAAAAAGAACGGCAGATTTTTTATAAAATACGGAACTATCTTTATGTTCAACCGCCAGTTTGCATACAGTGTGCCGTCAATATCAAATGCTACAGCCTTAACGTCTTTCATCACTTAAAAGTTTACAACATAAAAACAATATCTGTCTATTACCACAACAGTACGACAGACAAAAAAAGCTGCCTTAAAGGCAGCTTTTCATGATTACCATCTGTAATGTGCGAATGCTTTGTTTGCATCAGCCATTTTGTGGGTATCTTCCTTTTTCTTGTATGCGGTACCTGTGTTATTGTAAGCATCAAGAAGTTCCGCAGCAAGTCTTTCGCTCATATCACGACCGCTCTTGCTTCTTGCAGCAGCGATAACCCATCTCATTGCGAGGGCTTCGCGGCGGCTTTCACGGATTTCGATAGGAACCTGATAGGTTGCACCACCAACTCTTCGTGATTTTACTTCAACAACAGGTTTTACATTGTCGAGTGCTTTAAGGAAAACTTCCAAAGGATCTTTTTCAGTTTTTTCCTTGAGTTTGTCCATTGCATCATAAATAATACGAATGCTTGTAGCCTTTTTGCCGTCAAGCATCATTCTGCCGACAAACTTTGAAACAACAACACTGTTGTACTTTGAATCAGGCATTACATGACGATCAACAGATTTATTCTTTCTTCCCATTTTACGCCTCCTTATGCCTTAGGTTTCTTGGCACCATATTTTGATCTACCGCGTTTTCTGTCTTCTACGCCAAGAGTATCCTTTGTTCCGCGGATTATATGATAACGAACACCAGGGAGGTCCTTTACACGACCGCCACGGATAAGAACAACCGAGTGTTCCTGCAGATTGTGTCCAATACCTGGAATATATGCAGTAACTTCGATTCCATTACTTAAACGAACACGAGCAACTTTACGCAATGCTGAATTCGGTTTTTTAGGGGTTACTGTCATAACACGAGTACAAACCCCTCTTTTCTGCGGACAGGACTGAAGCGCGGGAGACTTCGTTCTGTTTGCAGCTGTTTTACGTCCCTGACGTATTAACTGGTTAATTGTAGGCATCAGCCTTCTCCTATATTATCCACCGGTCAGCACCCCGGCTAAAATACAATTGGTAGACTAGAAATATATCAAATAATCGCTATGACTGTCAACAGACAGCACACCGTCTTTGCAAAGTAACACAAGCTTATAGGGTTCACAAAGACGGCTTTAATATCCTAGTCTTCGGAAGTTTCAAAAGAAGCGGGTTCTTCCTGAGCTTCCTCTTCTTCCTTTTCAAGCTTGCGCTTTTCAAGGATTTCGTTCATCTGCACATCAAGGTCGGTTGCGTTGGAGTCAAACAGTTTTATGTTCTTGTATTGTTTGATACCTGTTCCGGCAGGAATAAGATGCCCGATGATTACGTTTTCTTTCAAACCGCGCAATGTGTCCGAAACACCCGCAATTGCAGCATTCGTCAGAACTCTTGTTGTTTCCTGGAATGAAGCTGCAGAAATGAAAGAATCTATATTCAATGAAGCCTTTGTGATTCCCTGGAACATCGGTCTTGCAATAGCCGGCTGACCACCACCCTGAATAATGCGTTCATTTTCTTCGTGGAACTTGTACTTGTCAACCTGCTGACCATAGATGAACCGTGTATCACCAACTTCAACAATTTCAACTTTGCGCAACATCTGGCGGACAATAACACCAATATGCTTGTCGTTGATGTTTACACCTTGTGTGCGGTAAACCTGTTGGATTTCATCCATCAAGTAATTCTGCAGTGCGTTTTCACCCAAAATTGCAAGAATGTCGTGCGGGTTCAATGCGCCGTCACAAAGCTGATTACCTGCTGAAACAACGTCATCATCGCGGACGAGCAGACGCTTTGTTGTAGGTATCAGATGTTCAAACGTTTTGCCGTATTTGTCTTCAACAACAACAACGCGCTTGCCTTTTGACATTCCCTTGAACTTAACCGTTCCCGAAATTTGTGCAAGAACAGCAGGATTCTTTGGCTTGCGTGCTTCAAACAATTCTGATACACGCGGCAGACCACCGGTAATATCGCTTGTCTTTGAAGACTCTTTAAGCATCTTTGCGATGTTGGTACCTGCCTGAATCGGTTGGTTATCTTCAACAAGAAGTTCCGCACCTGCAGGAAGGTAATAACTTCCCTTTTCGTTACCGGCTTCATCGGTAATAAGAACACGAGGTTCTTTTGTATCAAGGTGAAGCGGACTTATTTTCTTTGCAACGTTGCCGGTACTTTCGTCAATTTCAACATCAAGGGTAAGACCGTCAACAATGTCTTCAAAGTGAACATATCCGTCAACTTCGGCAATAATCGGCTCCGAATACGGGTCAAATGTTGCAACCGGAGTTTCTGCTGCAATTATTTGGTCTTTTGCAACTTCAATCGTAGAACCGTTTCCGATTACAATGTTCTGCATCTGTCCCATCAGGTACAGCTTTTTGTCGCGGATATAAACCTGAGCGGATTCCGTAGCTTTCTGAACATTACCTTTTGTTTCAAACAACGGAACATCTTTCATAACCCTGTCTTCATTCTTAACAAGCATTTTAGCTCCGGCAGGAATATCGAAAGAATCATAAATTCTTGTTACGGATATTGAACCCTTACGTGTAAACAGCCATTTGCCGTCTTTTTCTACGTGAGTTCCGCTAATATCGTTTACGAGAACAGGATATTTCAAAATTATAGAATTGTCTTTTGTTGTACTTGATGCAGTACCACCAACGTGGAATGTACGCATAGTAAGCTGTGTACCGGGCTGTCCGATTGACTGGGCAGCGATGATTCCAACCGCCTCACCAATCTCTACAACCTTGTTGCGGGCGAGGTTGCGTCCGTAACACTTGCAGCAAACACCATGACGTGCTTCACAGGTTAAAACCGTGCGCATTTTTACGCTTTCAACACCGGCAGCTTCAATCTTCTGTGCCATTTCTTCGGTTACGTACTGGTTTACATCGCAAATAAGTTCCCGTGTAATCGGGTGAATAACTCTTTCAAGCGTAAAACGACCTACAATTCTTTCAGAAAGACGGACTTTGATGTCATCACCGTCTTTTACAGCTGTATAATCAATACCGTTGATTGTGCCGCAGTCTTCTTCGTTTACTACCACGTCCTGGGCAACGTCAACCATACGGCGTGTCATGTAACCTGCTTCAGCGGTCTTCAAAGCTGTATCAGACAAACCTTTGCGCGCACCGTTTGATGAAATGAAGAACTCGATAACCGAAAGTCCTTCCTTAAAGTTTGCACGAATAGGAAGCTCGATAATGTCACCGTTCGGTTTTGCCATCAAACCACGCATACCTGCGAGCTGTCTGATCTGGTTGCGGCTACCGCGCGCACCGGAAGCAGCCATCATATAGATTGTATTGAATCCTTCTTTGTCTTCTTCCAGCTTTTTCATCATGACATTCGTTAAATCTTCGTTTGTTTTTGTCCAAATGTCGATTACGTGGTTATAACGCTCATCAGATGTAAGAACACCGCGCTGGTGCTTTTTCTGAACATCTTCAACATCGGCGTTTGCCTTGCTTATAAGTTTTGCCTTTTCTTCAGGAATGATAATATCATCCATTGAAAGCGTTGCACCAAAGAATGTTGCGTATTTGTAACCGCATGCTTTGATTGAGTCAAGCATCTGAACGGTAAGCCAAGGGCCGTGTTCTTTGTAAACTTTTTCAATCAATGCTTTCAGCTGGCTGTCACCGAGCAAACCATTTACAAAATTAACTTCAGCAGGCATTTCGTCGTTAAAAATAAGACGTCCGGCAGTTGTTTCAATCAAATCACCCTTTGCAAAGTATTCGGTTCCGTCTTTGTTCTGAACTCCTTCAGGAGCTGTTGTGCCTTTAATTGAATCTTTTGTTGCAGGAACTTTTATTTTTGCCTGCCAGTCAAGGGCTTTTGTTTCAGCGGCGAGAATTGCCTCATAAGCGGAACTGTAACGTTTACCGGTTCCTTTTCCTGATGGCTTGATTTTTGTAAGGTAATAGATACCGAGAACCATGTCCTGTGACGGATAAACAATCGTTTTTCCGTTCGCGGGGTCAAGCAGGTTTCTGGCGGAAAGCATAAGTGTCCAGCATTCCATCTGTGCTTCCTGTGTAAGAGGAACATGGATAGCCATCTGGTCACCGTCAAAGTCTGCGTTGAATGCTTTACATACCAGCGGATGCAGACGGATAGCCTTTCCTTCTACCAAAACCGGCTCAAACGCCTGAATACCAAGGCGGTGCAAGGTAGGAGCACGGTTAAGCATAACAGGATGTTCGCTAACAACTTCGTCCAAAATCTGGAATACTTCAGGAGCGCCCTGCTCAACGAGGGTTTTAGCTTTTTTTATATTGTATACAATGTCTTTGTCAACAAGTTTTTTCATTATGAACGGCTTGAAAAGTTCAAGAGCCATTTTTGTAGGCAGACCACACTGCCACAGTTTTAGTTCAGGACCTACAATAATTACGGAACGACCGGAATAGTCAACACGTTTACCGAGCAGGTTCTGGCGGAAACGTCCCTGCTTTCCTTTGAGCATATCAGAAATTGATTTGAGAGGACGGTTTGAAGCGCCTTTTACAACGCGTTTTCTCTTAGAGTTGTCGAACAAAGCATCAACCGCTTCCTGCAACATACGTTTTTCGTTTCTGATGATGATGTCAGGAGCCTGCAAAGACATAAGTCTCTTAAGACGGTTATTGCGGTTGATTACACGGCGGTACAAATCGTTCAAGTCAGATGTTGCAAAACGACCGCCTTCAAGCTGAACCATAGGCCTCAAATCCGGCGGAATAACCGGAATTACGTCCAAAATCATCCATGAACACTTGTTTGCGGACGCACGGAAGTTTTCTACAATTTCAATGCGCTTCAAAAGGCGCTTGTCGCTTTTTGCGCCTTTTTCAATCATCTTTTTACGCAAATCCGCGGCAAGTTCGTCGAGGTTGATATTTTCGAGGAGTGTTTTTATTGCTTCAGCACCCATTCCGGCTGTGAATGAACCACCGGAGCGTTCCTGTGCTTCATAGTATTCGTCTTCGGACAAAAGCTGCATTTTTTTCAAATCAGTGTCGCCCGGATCTATAACGATAAATTTTTCGTAATAAAGAACGGAACGGAGAGCCGCTACCTGCAAATCGAGCAGAAGTCCCATGCGTGAAGGAACAGAGCGGTAATACCAAATATGAGAAACAGGCGCGGCAAGTTCGATGTGACCCATGCGTTCACGGCGAACTTTAAAGTGAGTAACTTCAACACCACAACGGTCGCAGATTACGCCCTTGTAACGGATGGACTTGAATTTACCGCAGTAACATTCCCATTCCTTTGTAGTACCGAAAATTCTTTCGCAAAAGAGTCCGTCTTTCTCTGGACGCAAAGTTCTATAGTTTATTGTTTCAGGTTTCTTTACTTCACCGTATGACCAAGCACGAATCGTTTCCGGTGACGCCAGCTTAATCATCAAGCTGTCAAAATCCTGTATATCACGCATCTGTTTCTCCTATAAAAGCCTGTTATAGCTTATTCACCTTTTGGTGAGCCAAAATCCCACAACGGGGGATTTTTTATAAAACGGTTTTAGAAATTAGAACCGGCCTTTGTAATCATTTCTTCATCACGCTCTGTGAGAGCAATCTGCTTGCCCTTTGCATCGTAGATTGTAAAATCAAGCGCAAGACCGCGCAGTTCCTGTACGAGAACGTTGAACGCCTCAGGAATACCGGCTGTAGTTGAAGGATCGCCTTTTACGATTGATTCGTAAATCTTTGAACGTCCGTTCATATCGTCTGATTTTATTGTCAAAAGTTCCTGCAAAGTATGTGCAGCACCGTATGCTTCAAGAGCCCAAACTTCCATTTCACCGAGACGCTGACCACCGAACTGTGCCTTACCGCCGAGAGGCTGCTGTGAAACAAGTGAGTAAGGTCCTGTTGATCGGGCGTGCATCTTGTCATCAACAAGGTGATGGAGTTTCATAAAGTATATAACACCAACAAATACAGGGTTTTCAAAAGGCTGTCCTGTTCTTCCGTCGCGGAGAACCGCCTTTGAATTCCGTGCAAATCCAGCCTGTTCCAGTTTGTCGGAAATCTGTTCGTTTGAAGGAGACTGGAATACGGGAGCCTCATACCACTCATCAAGGTACAAACCTGCAAGACCGAGTTCTGATTCCATTATCTGTCCGATGTTCATACGAGAAGGTACACCAAGCGGATTCAAACAGATATCGAGCGGTGTTCCGTCTTCCAAGTACGGCATATCTTCTTCCGGCAGGATACGGGCAACAATACCTTTGTTTCCGTGGCGTCCTGCCATTTTGTCGCCCTCGCGGAGCTTGCGCTTTGTTGCAATAAGAACTTTTACAACTTCGTCAACACCCGGGCTCAAATCATCGCCTTCCTGTCTTCTAAGGCGCTGAACATCTATTACAGTTCCTTCAACACCGTGCGGAACGCGCAGTGATGAATCGCGGACTTCTTTAGCCTTTTCACCAAAGATTGAATTCAAAAGTTTGAATTCCGGTGTAGATTCGGATTCGCTCTTAGGTGTAACTTTTCCAACAAGAATGTCGCCGGAACGAACTTTTGCACCGATTCTTACAAGACCTTCCGAATCAAGGTTGTCCAGACATTTTTCGCTGATATTCGGAATATCACGCGTAAGTCTTTCCGGTCCAAGCTTTGTTTCGCGGATTTCTGTCGGGAATTCCTTAATATGAATGGACGTGAACATGTCTTCTTTTACAACACGCTGTGAAATAAGAATAGCGTCTTCGTAGTTGTAACCATTCCACGGAACAAAACCTACGAGAATATTGCGGCCAAGCGCAAGCTCACCGTTGAATGTTGCAGGACCGTCTGCAAGAGGAGTTCCCGGTTCAACGTGCTGTCCTACTGAAACAACAGGGCGCTGGTGATAACATGTATCCTGATTTGTACGCTGGTATTTGAGCAGCGGATAAACGTCAATATCGTCCGCATTCTGTTGTGTAACAGGTTTTACACGAACTTCCTCGGATGTAACCCATACAACTTCACCTGCGCGTTTTGCTTTAACAAGGACACCGGAATCATAGGCACATTTCTGTTCCATACCTGTACCTACACGAGGCGGTTCGGGGAACAAAAGAGGAACAGCCTGGCGCTGCATGTTTGAACCCATCAACGCACGGTTAGCGTCATCGTGTTCAAGGAATGGAATAAGCGCCGCCGAAACTGAAATAATTTGTTTCGGAGAAACATCCATGTATTGAACGTCTTTGGGATCACGCGTTGTATAATCACCGCGGCGGCGGCAGGAAATCTGCGGAGTTGCAAATGAACCGTCCGCTTTCATATTCTCGGAAACTTGTCCGATGTAATAGCGGTCTTCGTCAATGGCGGTAAGATATTCAAATTCCTTGGTTGCTTTACCGTTCTTTATCTTTCTGTACGGTGCTTCAAGGAAACCGTAATCATTAACACGGGTATAAATCGCAAGCGAAACAATAAGACCGATGTTCGGGCCTTCAGGCGTTTCAATAGGACACATACGTCCGTAGTGTGTGTAGTGAACATCACGAACTTCAAAACCTGCACGATCACGGCTCAAACCGCCAGGACCAAGAGCATTAAGACGGCGTTTGTGCGTAAGTTCTGCAAGCGGGTTTACCTGATCCATAAACTGCGAAAGCTGGCTTGAACCAAAGAATTCTTTTATTGAAGCAACAATCGGTTTGATAGAAATCAAATCCTGCGGCTTCATTGTTTCTATTTCTTTTGAACCCATGCGTTCTTTGGCAATGCGTTCCATTCTGCTGAATGCGGTTTTAAGGTGATTCGTCATCAACTCACCTACGGAACGTACACGGCGGTTACCGAGGTGGTCAATATCATCAACATCCGCTTCACCAATATATACGGCGATAAGGTTTTTCATCGTCGCAACAATATCCTGCTTTGCAAGTGTGTGTTCTTCCAAAGGTTCTGCATAGTTGAATTTTTTGTTGAGCTTGTAGCGTCCTACACGTCCCAAATCATAGCGTTTGAGTGAGAAGAACATTGTGTTCAAATCACGCTCGGCTGCTTCCAAAGTGATAGGTTCGCCCGGCATAAGGCACTTGTAAACTTCAGCGATTGCCTCTTCTTTTGTAGGTTCGTCAGATCCAGACTCTTCATTTGAAAAGCGGATTTCTTCCCTTTCAAAACAATTGATAATCATCTGCGAATCGAGGGATTTGTTTGTACCTTTTTCGGATTCATCACCGGAGTTTGTATTGAATACGATTACGCTGATTTCTTTTACACCGTGCAGCAGCAATTCGTCGATTGTATGCGGATGGATTTTTTCACCGGCGCGGAAAACTTTCTTTTCTTCACCGGATTCTTTATCCGTTACAACAATTGCCTGTGCAAGAACACGACCGATAAGGTCATCATTTTTTTCCTTTGCAGCCGCAACACGTACTTTTTCCGTTTCGTAAAAGCATTTTATTATATCTTCGCGTGTTTCATATCCCAGTGCACGCAGGAAAAGTGTTCCGAGGATACGCTTTTTTCTGTCGATTTTTGCATAAATAAGTTCTTTTTTGGGGTCAATTTCAAATTCAAGCCAGCTTCCACGATAAGGAATAATGCGGCTTGAATAAACACCTTTTTCATGGCAGAAAATAACACCCGGAGAACGGTGGATCTGTGAAACAACAATACGTTCTGCACCGTTTATAATAAAAGTACCTCTGTCAGTCATAAGAGGGATATCACCCATGTAGATATCCTTCTGCCTGATTTCACCTGTCTGCTGGAAAATCAGATTAATTCTGGCTTTCAAAGGAACTGCATATGTCAAACCTTTCTGTTTGCATTCTAATTCGCTGAATTTGATATTGGCTTCATCCAGCTCATAGTACTCATATTCGAGCACCATCTCGCCCGTAGGGCTTTCAATAGGAAAAGTAGAACGAAATACTTCTTCCAAACCTTGTAAGGCAGGAGGCTCATGCGCATCCAACTTTTTTTTCTGTAAAAAACTTTCATATGATGATAACTGGATGTCTATTAAATCAGGAAGCTCCATAAAATTCTGGATATTTTTTCCGATATATTGACGCTTGATAATCGCATTCTTTGCGGGCATCGAACCACCTCTTGCACACTTTTTGTCTCTTATTACCGAGACTTTCTTCACATACAGATATAGCTGCTGAAGCATCAATACTCCAGCAGCAAACAACTAATTCAGAGAAACTTAACTTTCGTACCGGATGTTTTTACGGCATACCTGCCGCAAAAGCATCCATATAACAAAACAGCAGAATTAGGCAATCTTAACAGTACCACCAGCTGCTTCAACTGTTTCCTTAATTTTGGCTGCATCTTCCTTAGATACGCCTTCCTTAAGAACTTTTGGAGCACCTTCAACGAGGTCTTTTGCTTCTTTAAGACCAAGTCCTGTAACTTCGCGAACAGCTTTGATAACTGCAATTTTCTTTGCAGGATCTGCAGACTCGAGAGTTACGTTGAACTCTGACTGCTCTTCAGC
>DBWK01000035.1 GCA_002308875.1 Treponema sp. UBA1240 | reverse complement strand
GAACTCGATAAATATTTCAGGTTTTACGACTACAAAAGAGACCATTCAGCTCACGGATACAAGACTCCGTGGGAAGTTTACAGTGAAATTTCCAAATTCGGAAATACGAGAGAAACGGCATGACTGCTCATGCTGTGATAAAAAACACTTTTTTGGAGGATTTTTTTGTCCAGAAATGCTTGACCATTATAAACCTCCTAAAAAATAAATAATAATAAAGCCATTATCGGAAAAACCCTTCCAATCATCTCATTACCTTACACATCTAACGGACACAACGGACATAAAAATTGACTATAGTGTCGTTATGGATCACCATACCACTACTGAAACCGATACGCCATCTGCTGTTCGGTTTGTCGGATACAACTGAGGAAGACCAGAGCCAAACACCGTCAGAATCCCCAAGCTTGCTGTAATAACCGCCGTTATTTTCTTTATATTCACAAAAACATGAGCCTTTTTGCTTGTCTACGCATTGTTCCAACGATAAACATCCGCCTTTTTCACTCACTCTGCATGAGCCGCCGACTTCAGTTTGCAGGCAGTTTTTTACAGTTGTTCTAAGCTCGTCGATATTCGGCATTCTCCAGTCGTCATGACCGTCTTCTGCCAGATTTTCGCAATATGAAACAGCGGAATCCCAACTCATTTTTTTCAAAGAACGAGAAGACCATTGCAAATTTTCTACCATCCCTCCAGGTATTGACTCTTCAATATGTCTTTGAATTTCGCGCTTTTTTTCCACTTCTTTCTTTTTATTTACATTATTTACAATTACAAAAATACAGACGGAAGCTACACATACTGCAAGAAACCCTAAAAGTATAAATTTTATCAAACCTCCATTATTGTTTTTCACTGATGAATCTTGCATTTAAATCCCTCGTTTTTGAATCAATAAAAATATTTAGAACCATACTCAGCAGATCCATTTCTCAGAATCCGCAGAGGATGATTGAAGTACCTGTCTGCGGTCAGCATGACCTCTACCACCTGACACAACGCACAGAATAAGTATTTGAAACAGCATCACAATCCTGACCATGGTTATAAAAATATAAAGAAATAGCACCTTGATCACATGATGAAGAAGACCAATAGCTACCGTCTTCGCCAAAAATATTACCAGAAGCACCATATCTGTTAAGACCGTCCAACACATCCGCAGACGGCAGACTCCAGTCTGAATAACCACCTTCCGATAAGTCGTCGCAGTAAGTCATTGCAGAGTTCCAATCCAAATCCTGACGGGCACGTGCAGACCAAACATAGCCATCATATTTGCAAGGAGTTTTGTTACTCGCACCACATTCAGGGAAAACAGCTCCGCATTCATACTCATCATACTCTGTTGCAATACAAGCTTCATTTCCGCAAGGATTGGAATCGCACGGAGAAACACATTCTCCACTATACATATAACCATCATTGAAATAACCGTCATCGCAAATACAGTTATAACCATCGTCAACAGTCCTTGCCTCACAAGTGCCATGAGTACCGCAATGATGTTTTGCACATTTATTGGCAATTTGGACATCTCGGCGCATCATTGTATCTTCAACTGTAATTACATAATCATCAATCAGATCTTTATATCCTGTTGCGGAAACTTTAAGTTTGTAATCTCCAGGATTGATATCTCTAAACTCGAACATTCCGTCAGAACCTGTTATAGCGGTATTTCCGCTCGGACGAAGCTGGACATTAGCGTTTTGCACAGGTTCTCCACTATCAAAATCTGTTACAGTACCGTAAATTCCGCCGGAACCACCTGAGCCGTTCGAACCGTTAGAACCGCCGCCGCAGGCTACGAAAATCAAACTGAGAACTAAAACTAAAAGTGCTGAAATAATTGAGTGTTTCATTTTTTTGCTCCATTCTTCAAATGCCACTTCAAAAAAGCCGCAGAATTTTAAGGAATCGAAAACATAAATCAAGAAAATGTCGGATATACACCACAACAATATAACATGATTATCAGACACTTCCAGACACAAAAATCAACTACAAATTTTTGTCAGATTTTACGACCGGTTTCAGACGAATTTTTCGGGAAATGCGAGAGAATTAGAGAAAAGACGGGAGAATTGATTGGCACCGCTATTTTGGGTGCTTTAAGCAACAGAAATTCATCATCTGCTTTTCCACCTAGGCGAAAACAGTCTGCATAAAAGCCATGTAAAATACGGTCACGTTTTCTTTATTTCCTCACACATAATGTATGACTTGAGAGGGACATGCCAACTGTGGCGGTCATTCCGGTATCAACACATACTACATACACACTAATAGTGTCATATTGAGTAGAAGACCAATAGTAATTGTCGTTAAAATCACCTGTCAAATCTTTGTTGTCATGAACATATAGAAGTTCTTGTTTTGTCGGAAGACGCCAGTTTGTGAATCCGGCCAAAGTGCTGTTGTTACACATGTTTATTGCTTCCCCCCAAGTTCCTCTTCCAGCATCTTCTTTTGCCACAAAAAGACCATTGGGCAATGTGACATACAATAATTTTGCTACAAAACTAACAATATTTCCATAAACCATTAGCGTTCCAACTTTTGCATAAGCGCGGACATAATAGGTTGCTCCTGTTTCAAGATTACTGACAGAACGAGCATAAGCTCCTGTGCCAGTGCCAGAGGCACTCACTGTAAGAATTCCGTCCTCCTCAAGTGTTGGGACAGGCATCTTTCCATAAATGAAACCGCGTTCTGTATATGCCGGATCACCAATGCTTTCTATTACACCGTTGAATGTAGCTGTCGTATCATCAATATCCGAGACTGCATTAGTTGTTACAACAGGAAACACCTGGCTGAAATCCAATGTAACTTCGTTACCGTATGCTATCCCCTGTAAATTGGTAGCATAAGCACGGACATAATATGTTTTATTCATCACAAGGTTCGTCACACTCGCGGAAAATGCTCCTGTACCATTGCCTGAAGCGACTTTCTTAGTGTCATCAACAATATTGGGATTGTGAGTAAAACCGTAAACAAAACCGCGCTCAGTGTAAGCAGGATCCCCGACACTTTCTATTAAACCGTTCAATGTCGCGACTTTTGAAGCTATGCTGATATTTGTAGCAGCATTAGTTTTGACTGTCGGTATTGTACCTTTAAAAGTAAGGGAAACTTCAATACCGTAAGATATACCCTGACTGGTTTTTGCATAAGCTCTAACATAATAGGTTGTGTTCAAAACTAAATCCGTTACATTTGCCGAAAAATCTCCTGTGCCGTTGCCGGCTGCGACTTTTTTCGCGTCATCTTCAACTGTCGGGTTGTGAACTGTTCCGTAGACAAAGCCGCGTTCTGTGTAAGCAGGATCTCCGACAGTTTCTATTGTGCCGTTCAATGTGGCTGAACCACCTGCAATGTCTACATCTGTTGCTTCTTTTGTATACACAATGGGCTTTTCTGCGTTGAACTCCAATTTGATTTCGTTTCCATAGCCAACTCCTGCCTCATTGATTGCATAAGCACGGATGTAATAAGTCGTGTTTATCTCAAGTTCCGTAACTTTTATGGAAAAAGCTCCGTCACCATTGCCAGTCACTTCCTTTTTGTTGTCGTCTTCAACTGCCGGGTTATGATCATGCCCCCAAACAAAGCCGCGTTCTGTGTAAGCTGGGTCACCAACATTCTCTATCGAACCGTTGAAAGTCGCTGTGCCGCTGCCAAGACTGATGTTTGTCGGATTTTCGGTTGTTACTTCAGGGAGAATCTGATGCGTTTTGAAACTTACTTCGTTTGTGCTGTAGGCTACTCCCGCTTCATTTATCGCATAGCCTCTGACATGGTATTCTTCGCCGACTTCCAGACCTGTAACTGTCGCGGAATAAAGATTTTCTTCCGTGACTTTAGCAGTAAGTTGTGCAATCGTGTTTTCAAGTGTCGGATTCGACTCAAGTGCATACACAAAACCGCGCTCGCTGTAGCTCGGAACGCCTTTCGTCAAAATTTCAGCATTCAGAACTGCGGAAGAAGACGTGATATTTGTCGTTTCAAGCGTGTTGAGTGTCGGCAGAACCGTGGCATCTGTCGCCTTAACCGTAAGCTGCTTGTTGCCGTCGTTCGATGTGACATGAATTGTCGTAACATTTTCTCCGCTTTCCAACAAACTGCGGTCGATATTCACGATGACACCCTGCGTGCCGCCAGCTTTAAGTTCGCCGCCTTCCTTGCTGACAGACTTGATCCATTCAGCAGAAAATGACAGTTCCCATTCCAATTTTTCTGTTCCGTCGTTGAAAATGTTGAACTGACGCGAAACATCGGAAAGTTTTTCACCGAAATCGAGTTCGGAAATGTCTTTTCCGTCATCATCGACTATCCTCAATGCAGCAGGAAGTTTTTCCAGCTGAACATCGCCTTTTGACTGCTTGCCTGATTCGACGGTGATGTCACTGCTGCTATCGCTGTAACCGGTCTTTGTCACAAAAAGAGTGTAAGTACCAGTTGCAACTTCATTGAACTCGAACTGACCGTCACTGCCTGTAACAGTTTTCAAGCCTATTGGCTGAAGCTCTACACCGGCATTGATTATGGATTCACCTGTAGCCTTGTCGGTGACGATGCCGTAAATCGAACCAGTTTCCCCGGAATCGTTGCCGCCTGAACCACCGCTGCCGGATCCTTCCGAACCACCGCAACTGACCAGAAATGCGAGAACCGCGAAAACTGCGGTCAAAATCGATAGTGTTTGTTTCATTTGAAGCCTCCTTTTAGTTTATCTTTACTATTTCAGCACTTGAATTCCGGTACTGCGGCATGCATTCGCCTACCGGCGCACCGATGTAGGTCGGGTCGGAAACCACGAACTTTTTTCCGTCCACAACGAAGTATGAGCCGTAGACCTCTTCGTCACCGAAGTTGACCGCTGTCGCCAGATGCTGCGGATAGTGAAGAAGCACGACATCGAGACCGAGAAGTTCCCTGACCAGAATCGCGAACAGAATCGAGCGGTCTTCGCAGT
>DBWK01000113.1:3234-3452 GCA_002308875.1 Treponema sp. UBA1240 | reverse complement strand
TGGTTCCGCAAGGACGAGAACAACAAAGACCTCCCCGGCGGATTCATGTGGCCGGGATACGGCGACAACTCACGTGTTCTCGCTTGGATTTTTGACCGCTGCGACGGCAAAGACAACTACATTGATACACCTATCGGATACATGCCGAAAGACGGTGCTATCAACACAGACGGTCTTGCTGACTACTACAAGAAAACACTTCCTGAAATCACAAAAGT
>DBWK01000113.1:0-3158 GCA_002308875.1 Treponema sp. UBA1240 | reverse complement strand
GATTTGGAAGCTCGCTTGAATAAGGCATAAGCGCTTGTAAAAAAGCTTGAAAAGCTCCGCAAAACTGCGGAGCTTTTTTTATGGCCATAGGAGATGCATTGTCGTAAAACTCAGAATACCACGAGCGGGATTTCAATATCACAGTCCGTTGAGATTGCAACCTTGTGCTTTTTAAAATTGCCCGGGGCGCTTTTCCCTTCGTAGTTTGAAAAACCGAACGGTTCTTTAGGGATGCCGACAAGATTTGTGTTCAGTTCACCGTCACCGTTTGTGTCGTGATATACACAGAAAGCGTATTCTCTGCAAGGCAGTTTTACCGTGTACAAAACGGACGGTAGTTCCGGTTCCAGACGCAGAGTTTGCAGCGGAATTCTTTTGCTGAAACTTTTTTCCGAATCGTGAATGCTTACTACAATGGTTCCGTTTGTAGTCTGAACGTTTTTTATAATAAGACGGACTTCACAGACCCCGGCATCCTGCGGTTCTGCAAAACAGACTGCACTCAGCACAAGAATTGTAAAAAACGACAGCAGTTTTTTCATTTTACATAGCCTGCATCTTTTTTTGATACAGCTCAAAACGGCACTGTTCCAGCACTTCCTTGCCAAGCAGTGTAATGGCTTTTGCCGGGCAGGAATTTACACAGCGGTAGCAGATGGTACAATTACCGACACTGAACACCGCTTTTCCACCTTGAATTGTGATTGATCCTGTAGGGCAGTTTGCGGCGCATTTCCCGCAGCCTGTGCATTTTTCAGTATTAATATGAAGTTTTGTCCGTAGTTTGTTTGCCGTAGGTATGAACCAGAGCCGCTGTCCAAAGAGCCCTGCAAGCCGGTTCCAGAAAAAAAGCCCGTCTTTGGGATAGACACCAGTTTTAGCCAGCGATGCAGTTTGTGTAATTTTTGATTCAGCCGCTTTTATTATGTTGATGTTTTCATTCGCCGCCTTTTTCAGCATTTTTACATCGCCAATGGCATCCGGCATCCGCAGATGAAGCCCGCCAAGAATTTGAGCACCATACTTTTTCAAAAGTCTTGCACCAAGACCTGCACCGTCGCCGCTGAACAAACCCATTGTTACAATTATAAAAACCTTTTTACCCTTAAAGAGCGATGCGTTATTCTGAATGAACTTCTTTACGATTACCGGAATATTGCTGTAGTGGGTTGGATAACCCAGAGCGATTTCCGTTTCGCTTTTCAAAACGTCAAGTGCATCAGGGCTTTCAATTGACACGGCTTTGCCGCTTGTTGCCTCTGCAAAAAGTTCCATACAGTGTTTGGTGTTTCCATTTCCGCTGAAATAAATTCCGTTCATACTTCCTCCTGTAAAAATTCGCAGTTAAATACCTGCATAAAGTCAAAAAGTTTATCTTCCCATTTTTGTTTGTATATGATGTTGTTCATAGTAGCCAGAGATGTTATTCCATGTATAAAAGCCCATAATGCGATGATTGCATCATTCCGTTTTTCGATCGGATAGTTTTTCTGCGACAAAATCTGGATTACAACAGATTTGAAAATTTCAAAGGGTTTGTAGTTTTTTTCAGAATTTGCATTTGGCGTCAAATCCAGGCTAATGCGGGACTTCCCGAACAAAAAGATAAAGTAATTGGGATGGGCAATAAAAAAATGAAGATAAGCTTTGCCGAGAGCCATAAGGATTTGTTCCTGCTTTTTGCATTCAAAGACAGCTTTTTCCAATTCATTTGAAAAGTTTTCGGTTATGTAGTTCTGCATTTCTTCAAGAAGTACATCTTTGTTTTCAAAATGCGAATATGGAGCGGCATGTGAAACTCCGCAACAACCTGCAACTTTTCTTAGTGAAAAGCCTTCAAGACCTTCTTTTGCAACAAGCGAAATACCTGCTTCAATCAGGTCGTTTTTCAGGTTTTTGTGGTGATATGTGTCCTGTTTTTCCATGAATATCTCCTACAATCTTTACACTGGTAAGATTAGCAGATTATCTTTACACTGTCAAGATTGTAGAAATAAAATTATATCTTTATTTACAATGGGCTTATTCTGACCTATACTTTCATTGCTCATGGATTTAATAGAAGCGTATTACATAATTCTTTTTGTTCTTTCTCTCGTTCTGGCCGGGATTTACGCGATTATGTGGCGAAAAAGATTTTCCGGTTTTATAACTCTTATTTTTCTGCTTGTTGTAATTGCAAACCTTGGTTATCTTTTTGTTTATAATTCAGAAACTCTGTCAGAAGCTATAATAGGAATAAAGCTTACATATTTCGGTGCCTGTTGTATCAACCTTTTTTTATTATATACCATTATCAACCTGTGTAATCTGAATGTAAAAAAGTGGATCAGGCTTGTATTTCTTGCGCTTACAATAGTAGTTTTTATTTCAGCGCTTACAATCGGACATTCGGATTTTTTTTACAGAAGTATTAGTGCAAAAAAAATAGACGGGCACCTTGTACTGAGCAAGGTTTATGGACCGGCTCATGCCTATTATTATATCCAGCTGGCAGCATTTATGCTTACTATGTTTGCTTTTACGTTTTATGCCATCCGTAAAAAAAATGATGTTTCGCGGCATATTCTTCACCATCTTTTGCATTCAGAATCAATAACAGTTTTTTTGTATTTTTGCGGAAGAATCTTCCCTCTGAAATATGACCTTATTCCGCTTGCATTTATTGTTTTTGAGATTGTTCTTCTGTTGATAATCAGGCGGATTATGCTTTATGACGTTACGGACACGGTTATTGATACCATTGCAAAGAATGGTGAAACGGGCTTTGTTTCCTTTGACAACAAGTTCAATTATTTAGGCAGTAACAGTGTTGCAAAGGAGATTTTTCCAAAGCTTGCGGAGCTGCGGGTTGATGATTCCGCGGTAAAAAACACGGAGATTAATGAGCAGATAATCAATAGAATCAAACTGTTTATTTCTGATGAAAATAAGAAGACCTTTTTTAAGAATTACAGGGATAAAATTTATCAGATAGATATAGATTCGCTTTTCGACGGAAAGAAAAAGCGCGGCTATATTCTTTACATTCAGGATGACACTAAAGACCAGAAATATATTTCGCTGCTCAACAAATTCAATGACAGGCTGCGCGATGAAGTTGCACAAAAAACTGAGCATATTATCCAAATGCATGACAATCTTGTTATGTCAATGGC
>DBWK01000089.1:11326-11477 GCA_002308875.1 Treponema sp. UBA1240 | reverse complement strand
CAAACTTTTCAACAATCAAAAAATCATTGCTCCGCTTAAAGAAACTGGAAAAAATGGAAGTTGACGGCACTTACGAGAGCCTTACAAAAAAAGAAATAGCTGCCATCCAGAAAGAAAAGGCAAAACTTGAAAAGAACCTCGGCGGTATCAA
>DBWK01000089.1:5815-11218 GCA_002308875.1 Treponema sp. UBA1240 | reverse complement strand
GATACAAACTGTAATCCGGAAGGAATCGACTATCCTATTCCGGGTAATGATGACGCAATCCGCGCGATTACACTTTTCACTTCAATAATCGCTAACGCGGTAGTTGAAGCCGACAACGAAGCGGGCCTTAAGATTATTGAAAATCTTCAGGACGAAGAAGAACTCTACGAGGGCGATGTTTCTTCAAAAGCAGATGATGAAGAAATTGTTGATTATTCAAACTATCAACCGACAGAAATCAAGGAAGAAGATATAGACGATTCCGACGATTCACTTGTAGACGAAGACAAACTCTACAAATAATTAGGAGAAACAAATGGCTATTAGCGCAGCTGATGTAAAAGCCCTCCGGGAACAAACCGGCGCGGGCATGATGGACTGCAAAAAAGCTTTGGTAGATACAAACGGCGATTTTGACGCAGCAGCAAAACTTTTGAAAGAAAAAGGACTTGCCGCTGTAGAAAAACGCGCTGAACGGGCAACAAAAGAAGGCCGCCTGTTCATCCGCCAGACAGGAAACAAAATTGCAGTAGCTGAATTGGTTTGTGAAACAGACTTTGTTGCAAAGAACGAAGAATTCATCGCATGCGGTGAAAAGATTCTTGATGAAGTATTTGCAAAAGGCTATACAGAACCAAACAAGGAACTGAATGACGTTCTTCTCGATTTTGCAACACGTACAAGAGAGAATATGTCTCTTAACAAGATTAAAATCTTCAATGTTCCTGATAACGCAGCGGTAGGACAGTATATCCACTCCGACAAAAAATCCGGTGCAATCGTTATCATTACAGGTTCAACTGATGACGCAGTAAAAGAGTTTGCACGCGACTGCTGTATGCACCTTGTAGCATTCACACCGGCATACAACACACAGAAAGATGTTCCCGAAGCTTATATCAAGGAACAGACTGAAATCTTTAAGTCCCAGATGGATCAGGACTCAAAGATGGCAGGCAAACCTCAGAATGTTAAAGACGGCATTCTTCAGGGAAAAATCAAGAAACACCTTGCTGAAATCTGCTTTACAGACCAGATGTTTGTAAAAGATGACAAAAAAACAGTTAAGGCTAAACTTGATGAAGTTGCAAAAGCAGCAAATGCAAAGCTGGATTTCAACACAATAGAACTTTTCCTTTTAGGAAAATAACCAGAAACAGTGGTTGCCCCTTATTCGGGCAGCCACTTATATTTTTATTGAGGATTTATTATGTCAAGCGAAAACAATGAAAGCCGAATGGAAAAAACAGTAAACTCCCTAAAGGAAGAATACAGTACAATTAGAACAGGACGCGCCAACGCATCAATTTTTGACAGGGTAAGAGTTGATTATTACGGAACACCAACTCCTCTCAACCAGGTTGGAACTATTTCCATTCCGGAAGCAAGAATGGTCGTAATATCCCCGTTTGATAAATCACTCATTGCAGCCATAGAAAAAGCAATCTTAAAAGCAGAACTTGGTCTTAATCCTTCAAACGACGGCAAAGTTATCCGTATTGCAATTCCGCCGCTTACAGCAGACCGCAGAAAAGAACTGGTAAAACAGGCAAAGGCAACTGCCGAAAACTACCGAACTACAATCCGCAATATCCGCCGCGACGGCAACGATGAACTTAAAAAGAAGCAAAAAGCCGGTGAAATTACGGAAGATGAATTAAAAACTGAAACAGACAAGCTTCAAAAGCTTACAGATAAATATATTGACTCCATCAACAAAATTTTTGATGAAAAAGAAAAAGAAATAATGGAAGGTTAATGCCGGAAACTCAGATAAACAAAGACGCCCTGCCCGTCCACATCGGAATCATAATGGACGGAAACGGGCGTTGGGCACAAAAAATCAACTTACCACGTACCGCAGGGCATAAACAGGGTTTGGAAGCTGCCCGGAACATTCTTATAGCCGCTGCCGAACTCGGTATAAAATATGTTACCTTGTACACGTTTTCAACCGAAAACTGGAAGCGCACAAAGGACGAAGTCGGTTTTTTGATGAACCTTTTGACAAGCAACCTGCACAACGAAGTAACCAGATATCTTAAAGAAGGCATAAGACTGCTTCATCTCGGTGATATGAGCGGGTTGCCGCCGGAAGTTCAGAACGAACTTTATGACGCTATGGAACGTACTAAAGACAAAACAAAAACAACCGTTGTACTGGCAATTAACTATGGCGGAAAAGACGAAATTGTACGCGCCGTTAAAAAGCTCGTAAAGAACGGCATAGATCCGGAACAGATACAGGAAAAAACACTTGAAAACTATTTTGACGTTCCTGAACTACCGCCTGTAGATATGCTTATAAGAACAGGCGGAGAAAAACGTATCAGCAATTTTTTGCTTTGGCATGCGGCGTATGCGGAACTGTTTTTTTCAGACACTCTCTGGCCGGACTATTCAAAGGAAGAATTTTTGAAAACAATTGCGGAATATCAAACTAGAACAAGAAGATTTGGCGGTGTAAAATGAGCAAAACAATTCAACGGCTTTTAACATTTTTTATAGGAGTTCCCTTTTTTGTAGCCGTTACCTGGTTTTTTACCTTTAACAATCATCTCATACTGAATATTTTTGTTTTGCTCGCCTCGCTTTTCGGGACATATGAAATTCATTCGCTTTTAAAAAACAAGTTTGAAGTTCAACCGCTTCCGCTTATTCTCGTGCTTTCTCTGATAATTTCCGCGACTGGTATTTTCTGCTGTTTGTGCGGTAAAGGTTTTGAGTTTATTACTTACAGCTTTATTCTGTGCTTTTTACTCATTCTTATTTCTGAAGTTTTTGTAACACACTCCAAAGGCAACGATCCTTTTTCGGGTTCGCTCAGCCGAATTATTACATCACTTTTTGCACTGCTCTATGTGCCGTTTTTACTTTCATTCATACAGAGAATGTGCGTGTTTGAACATTCAAAAGAAAACATAACTCTGTTTTTGGTTATGGTCTTTATGTGCGATTCAGTCGCATGGCTCTTTGGCATCACAATGGGAAAGAATAACAGGGGCATTGTAAAGGCAAGTCCGAACAAAAGTATAGCAGGCTTTATCGGCGGTTTTATCGGGGCGTTGCTTTCGGGACTTCTTTTCTGGTACTTTTTGCCTCAGATTTTTACAGGTTCAGTGTTAAAAATAATACTTTTATCAATAATTACGGCATTTGCCTCAATCGTCGGAGATTTGACGGAATCCGTGGTAAAGCGTTCTGCAGCCATAAAGGACTCCGGCAGACTTATTCCAGGTCGCGGCGGTCTTATGGATTCCATTGATTCAATCGTAATGGCAGCTCCGATATACTTTATTGTTTCGAATATCCTGTATAACTTTAAATAGAAAACATTATGAAACGAATACTTGTATTAGGCGCAACTGGTTCAATCGGAACAAGCGGACTGGATGTTATAGAAAACAACCCGTCACGTTTTAAGCTTGTAGGTTTGTCAGCACACAAAAATCTTGACAAGCTGAAGCAGACCGCCGCCAAATTCAACTGTAACAATTACTGTCTTTCAGGTCTTGATTCGGGCGATTTTCTTCATGGCGAAGAAGGACTTAAAAAACTCATAGAAACAAGCGACTGCGACATCGTACTGAATGGTATTGCAGGCGCTGCCGGATTGCTTCCTTCAATTACGGCTTTGAACTGCGGTAAAGACCTCGCTCTTGCCAACAAGGAAACAATCGTAATGGCAGGCTACCTTGTAAAAGAACTGGCCAAAAAGAATAACTGCCGCATTCTGCCTGTTGATTCGGAACATTCGGCAGTTTTTAACCTCATAGAAAAATACGGCAAAGAATATGTAGATTCAATTGTTCTTACGGCATCAGGCGGTGCTTTCCGCAATACACCCAAAGAGCAGCTTGCAAGTGTAACCGTAAAAGACGCTCTTAAGCATCCCACATGGAACATGGGACCTAAAATTACTATAGATTCAGCATCACTCGCAAACAAAGGACTTGAAGTTATTGAAGCAGTACGTCTGTTCGACGTTGACGCGGATCACGTTGACGTAGTGATTCATCCGCAGAGTCTCATACATTCTCTCATACGCACAAAAGACGGCGTTCTTTACGCCCAGATTTCAATACCGGATATGCGCCACCCTATTTTATCGGCATTCACATGGCCGGAATACGTGCCGAACCATCTTGAAGTGTTTGACATAGCGCAATGCGGTGAAATGACATTCAAAAAACCGCGTTACGATGATTTTAGGATGCTTCCGCTTGCACGCGAGGCGGCAAAAAAATCCGGTCGTTATACAATTGCGTATAACGCCGCCAATGAAGAAGCAGTTGCCGCTTTTATAAAAGAAAAAATAAAGTTTACAGACATTCCTATTGTTACCGAACAAGTTTTGCAGGCAGACTGGACAAAAGAACCGGCAGACTTTGACGAAGTTTTTGCAGCCGATAACCTTGCAAGACAAAAAGCTTCGGATTTTATCAGCGGAGAATTCTGCTAATGACCATAATACTTGGAATTATTGCCCTTAGCGTTATAATAATTTTTCATGAATTCGGTCACTTTCTTGCGGCAAAACTCTGCAAAATAGAGGTAGATGCCTTTTCACTCGGAATGGGACCTGTTCTTCTCCACAAAAAGATCCGCGGAACTGACTTTCGCCTTTCGCTCATTCCACTTGGCGGTTACTGTGCTTTAAAGGGCGAAAACGCTTTTCAGAACGCAATTGATGCGGATTTGTCTGAAATTCCAAAAGAAAAGGGAACTTTTTATGAAAATCCGCTTAAGCGGATTTTCATCGCATTTTCAGGTCCATTTGCGAACGTTGTTTTTTCCGTTATTGCCTACTTTTTTATTGCGCTTATCGGATATTCATATCAAACAACAGGCACAAAAATAATACTCGCAAATGAAATTTATCCTGAAATTCCATCGGCGGCGGAACAGGCAGGATTGCGTACAGGTGATGAAATTACCGCCATTAACGGCAAAAACGTAGACAATTTTCAGGAAATGTATACAATCATCGCCACAAATCCGAACAAGCAGATGGATTTTGAGGTATTGCGAAATAATAATACGTATCACTTTTTGCTCACTCCGCAGCTTGAAAAATCAACCGGCGCAGGCAAAATAGGTGTTTTAAGCTGGACGGATCCCGTTATTGCTGAAATTTCTCCGGATTCTGACGCTGCCAAAGCAGGACTCAAAGTAAACGATATTATAAAGAAAGCGGACAATATAGAAATTACTAATACCGCTGATTTTATGAAAGCCATCGAAAACAAACGGAATGTGGCTCTTACAGTTGAAAGAAACGGAAAATTAATTGAATTAAATCTCCCTATTAATTATAATCAGGATAACGGCGGTTATATAACAGGCATAAGTTTTCCATACAAAACCGTAGAAGTTAAAGCAAACTCCATTTTTTCCGCACTG
>DBWK01000089.1:3017-5751 GCA_002308875.1 Treponema sp. UBA1240 | reverse complement strand
CCGGTAAGAATTACACTAATGCTCGGTGATACGGCAAAAGCGGGCTTTTCGGCAGGGCTTGCGGAAGGTATTGTCAGCGTTTTGAGCTTTTTAGCGATAATAAGTATTTCGCTTTTTATCATGAATCTCCTGCCCCTGCCCATTCTGGACGGAGGTCTGATTCTATTTGCGTTTATAGAATTTGTCAGGGGAAAAGGCTTAAAACCAAAGACCATATATCAGTTTCAAAAAATTGGTATTGTTTTGATAGCGCTATTGTTTATCTTCGCATTCAGCGGCGATTTGAGATATTTATTTTTTAACGGCAGGTAAAACGTTATGACAACTTGTTCAAAAAAAACTGTAACTTATGCAGAAAAACAGAATTTCATTAGTAGTATGAGAACACTTTACACAAAACATTCTGTTTTTAAAACACTTTTTATCGCTCTTATTCTTTTTTGTTCCGCGGCATTCATTATTGCCCAGACAAATTCAACACAGCCGCATTCCGGCTCAGTTCTTCATCTTTCCTGCAAAAATGACAGAAATGAAGTTTTTTCTGCCGGCAATGACGGAATGGTAATAAAATGGAACACGAACAACACCGGAGAACACTTTCAGTGTTCGGACCTGCCGATTCACATGATTGCCTCACATCCTTCAAAAGAAGAAATTGCCGTCTATGAAACCGACGGATTTTCGGTTTACCGCGTATCCGTATGGGATTGGAGCCGCAAAACAAAAAAATTCACAAAGAATTTTAATTCCGCGATAACATGTCTCAATTATTCTGCAAAAGGAACTTACCTGCTTGTAGGAACTGCAACAATGCAGGGATTGAATTTCTTTTCTTCTGAAACAGGTTATTCAAAAAACATACTTTCTGCATCAACCGGTGCGGTAACCATGGCACAAACCAGCAATTCGGAGGCGAGTCTTGTAGTATATTCACCATCAGGACTGCTGATTTACTACGACCTGAAAAAAGGTGTTGAAAAAACACGTTTTTCCGTGGAAGCGAACCTTTCAAATCCTTTGCTGTACAGCAACAACGTTTTTCTTGCAGGTATCCGCGATAATACGGTATATAAAATTTCAGCCACAACAGGAAAAAATCTTTCATCTGCAATAGCTACAAACCCGTTTATTGTAACATCCCCCAAAGATTCGGAACTATTGTTCATCGAAAAATCCGATAACAAATACAACGTTGTAAAACTTATCGACAATCAGAAGCAAACATTGCAGGCCCTTAAAACTTCTGAAGAAGTAACCGTTGCCGCAAAAGCGTATGATTGTTTTTATCTTGGTACAAAGGGCGGTAACATTTACCGCCTCGACCAGACAGACAATTATTACCTTTCTGACGGCGGTCCTATTTCAGTTTCAGCATACAAGCTTATTTCGGATTTTTGTACAAGCCCCAACGGAAGCGCTTTTGCACTTACAGATGAAAAAATCATTTACATTTCACCTGATATGGAAACAACAGCTTTTGTAGCGGATAATCCCGGAATAACAAACATCACGGCTACAAACACAACCCTTTATGGATGGTCAAAAGATTCAAAAGACGGCATTCTGGCTTTGGATATTTCTCAGCTGCAATACGCTAATGCTCAGGGTGTACAACAGAAATCTTTCTCAAAAATTTATACACCGTCAGCTTCTATTCAGGAACTTAAAATCTGTGACAATACAATGATTGTTGTTGAAGGCAACAGTGCTGTTACACTGATTGACACAAACACAAACCGTCAGAAAAACCGTTATACCGGAACAGGTTATTTTGACGCTATTCTTTTGAATGACACCGAATTGTACATTGGAAAAACAACGGCAACCAATCCTAAGTATCCGCTTATTATGATTGATACAAAAACAGGTGAAATAGTTTCTTTGGGACTAAAAGCCGACGCAATCTACAATCTTTTGACTGACGGCACAACAATCTACGGTCAGATGTATTCGGACAGTGGTTCTACAAGAAACAGCTCTTTGTTCTCTTATCAGCCGTCCGCAAAAAGATACCGTTCTCTGATGAGTGGTGCTACCGGCGACAATACCGGATTTGCAATACTCTGCGGAAATACTATTATCACGGATTTTGGTCAGCAGCAAATAAGCGCCGTAAACCTGAACAACACATTCCGCAGCAAAATTACGGAAACAACAAGCGTAAAAAAAGCTGCCGTATTCAACAACGTGCTGTATCTTTTAAACAACAACGGTACATTTTCAGCATGGAATGCAGTAAATTATTCGCTTATCGGTAACTTTACGCTTGATTCAGACTACGGAATAATAACGGTATCACAAAATTGAACAAAAATTACTCAAAACTGCTGTCACAGTTTTTTACCCTGGCGGCAGCGGTTTTTGTTTTCTTTTTTGTTTCACGTAACTGTGTATCATTAAAAAAAACTCTCCTTGCCCAGCAGAATGGTTGGGTTTCCTGTACCGGCAAAATTATCTCTGTTGAAGATACAAAAGTAGTATATTATGAAGACGAGAACACCAACCTTAAACAAACGCTGATACTCTTCAGAGTTCTGCTGACAGGCGGCAAAAACAGGAACAAGGAAGTACTTGCGCTCCAAACCATCGACGACTTTGTCGCCATTAAAGCAAAACAGGTTGAAGCCGGCGACAGGGTTATTGTCCTGAACACCGGCGCCCCTGAAGACGTAACTGACTTTGAACAAATAATCCGCAATCCAGCCTATTTTTTTGAAGAATACAACAGGATTCC
>DBWK01000089.1:0-2982 GCA_002308875.1 Treponema sp. UBA1240 | reverse complement strand
GGCGGAAAAGGAATAAAAACGCTTATTTCGCTGCTTTTAACATGTATAGTAATCTTTTTTTATTTTATTCCATCTGTGTTTTCAGGTGTGAGTCTGTATAAGAGCAGCCTTTTTGTATGCTTGTATTCGCTCATTACAACAATTCTCATCATAAGCGGATATACTAAAAAAAGCTTTATAGCCATTGCAGGCTGTTCCGGCGGACTTTTATGCGCCGCACTTCTGACCGTAATTATGACCAAGTGTCTTAAGCTCAACGGTTTTTTAAACAACGAATCCGTTTATCTGCTTTCAATTCTTCCCAAAGGCAGTTCAAACCTTGTATCAGTCATATTTGCATCAATAACAATCGGTTCAATCGGGGCAATAATGGATGTATCAATGTCTCTTGCTTCGGCTCTGAACGAGCTCGCTGCCGCCGTGCCCGATATTTCGTTCAAACAGCTTTTAAAAAGCGGATTTGAAATTGGCAAAGACATGATGGGAACAATGGCGAACACACTGATTCTTGCCTACATAGGCGGCTCCCTTTCGTTCGTTCTTGTTCTTGTGGCATACAATACTTCGTATCTGGGGCTTTTGAATCATCAGATGATTACGGTTGAGATTCTTCAGGGACTTGCAGGTTCAATCGGAATTCTGTGTACAATTCCTTTTACAACCATTCTTGCGGCGGTTATTTATTCAGTGAAATTCTCAGTTTCGATTGAAAAGTAAATCTTTTACAGTCTATTCAATTACAAAAGTTCTTCCCTTATAGAAGAACACTGCATGAGCAAGATAACGTCTTACGGTTTCATAAAGAACATGGCGCTCAACGTCTTTTCCCATGCGGATAAATTCGTCTATGGATCGTGTATCGTTTACTCTTATAACGTCCTGGAAAATAATCGGTCCCTGGTCAAGATCCTGTGTGGCGATGTGGCCGGTAGCACCAATGATTTTAACGCCTTTTTCCCATGCCTGATGATACGGTTTAGCGCCTTTGAACGCCGGCAAAAATCCGTGGTGAATGTTGATACACCGGTTCTTCCACTTGTCGCAGAAATCCGCGCTCATAACCTGCATATAACGCGCCAAAACTACCAAATCTATTGAATAGTTTTCGAGTATCTGATTCAAGTCAGACTCGTATTCTGCCTTGCCTTTTTTTGTATCAACCTGAAAAAAAGGAATATGAAAAGCTGTAGCCACATGTGCAAGGTCAGGATGATTTGAAATTATAACGGGAATTTCGCAGTCAAGCTCTCCGTCCGCATGTTTTAGCAAGAGCTCATAAAGGCAGTGGCTTGTCTTTGACACAAGAACCGCTACTTTCTTCTTTTTTGAGGTATCAAAAACATGCCATGTCATTTCATAAGTTTTTTCAAGTTTTTTAAACGCCTGGCAAAAAGATTCAATCTCAAAAGTATCCGCCGCACTGAACTGAATACGGCAAAAAAACATGTCAATATCAACAGCCGTATGCTGTGCAAGATTAAGGATGTTTCCACCATTACCCGCAATGCAGGCTGTAACATCCGCAATTATTCCGCTTTTATCGGGACAAGTCACTGTAAGTATGTATTTTTTGGACATGAAAAGAATATACCATATTTATAAAAGGTTTTTCAATTACCCCTGTCAATCAATCCGAAGAGACAGGACAATTCATATAACAAATATCTTTTTTTGTAAAATAAATCTATATTTTGCAATTTTTTGTCTTGCAAAATCGGATAAAATGGATATACTAAATTCATAAAATAAAAAAGTTTATAGGGAAATGCCATGGAAAAGAAAATTTACGTAGTCGGATTGGATGACGCTAACAAAGAAAATCAAGTAAATACTGCTGTTTCAGCAGTAGCAGGTGTTTCTTCATGCACTGCAAATTCAGCAAAAGCACAGGTTCTTGTTGTTTTTGACGAAGGAACAGCCGGTATTGAAGACGCAATAAACGCAGCAATATCCGCACAGGGTGTTGATGTTCTTAACTAAAGCGCAATCCCGCTGACACAAAATTCAAGCATAAAAAAACCGGTCTGTTTCGACCGGTTTTTTTGTATTATTCCTCACTATTTGCAGATTTTTTACTCTGCTGCTTCATAACCTTCAGGATATTCGATGTTTGTATAAACGTTCTGAACGTCATCATCTTCTTCAAGTTTGTCTGTGAGCTTGTCACATTTTGCTGCGGTTTCCGCATCAAGAGCCTGATAAGTCGAAGGAACCATAGCTATTTCTGCAGATAGAGGCTTCCAAGGATCGTCTTCTTCCTCGTCTTTCTTTTTGTCATCAGATACAGGTTTTTGTTTTGCTTCAAAAGCTTCCATTACAGCTGTAAAGTCATTCGGAGCAGTTGTAACTGTGATGATTCCGTCTTCTGTAACAATATCTTCAGCTCCGGCTTCAAGAGCAACGTCCATTACTTCTTCTTCTGAAACTTTTTCCGCATCAAATTCAATAACACCTTTTCGTTCGAACATACGTGAAACAGAACCTGTTGTACCCAGGTTTCCGCCTGTTTTGTTAAAAATATTGCGTACGTTTGCAGCAGCGCGGTTCTTGTTATCTGTCAAGACTTCAACGAGAATAGCAACTCCGCCCGGACCGAATCCTTCGTATACAAGTTCTTCGAATGTTGTAGCACCAAGTTCGCCTGTACCTTTCTTGATAGCGCGCTCGATGTTGTCTTTCGGCATGTTTGATGCACGAGCCTTAAGAATTGCAGTTCTCAAGCGAGGATTAGAGTTAGGGTCTCCACCGCCCATTCTTGCCGCAATTGAAATTTCCTTGATAAATTTGGTGAAAAGCTGACCACGCTTTGCATCAGCAGCACCTTTTGCATGTTTAATGGTTGCCCATTTACTATGTCCTGACATTATGTCTCCTTAATATATTGATTACCAAATAATGACAAAGTTTACCATATTCAAAAAAACAGTGTCAATATGTACCCAAATTTGCAGAGCGTTTACAGCGCAGTTGATTTTTTGAAGA
>DBWK01000135.1 GCA_002308875.1 Treponema sp. UBA1240 | reverse complement strand
GACATATCTATAAATTCCAACAACTGCACATCATATCCGTGCTGCTTGAGCAGATCCGCGCGCATTGCGTCCGTTGCAAGAGCAGCAAACCTTTCCTTTATTATTCCGTATTCCAGCATAAGACTCAAAGTCGGAGCAGTTGTTTTGGGTGAAAGCTGTGCATTCAGCTCGTGCTGACAGCACGGCACGGAAAGAATGGCTTTTGTCTTCCAGTTTACAGCCTGCGCAAGGGCATAGTCGGTGGCGGTGTCGCATGCGTGAAGTGTGATAATTATATCAAAATCGTTTTTACCTTTGTATTGCGCAATGTCGCCGCAATAAAACGAAAGCCCTTTATAGTTCAGCTTTTTAGCAACGCTGTTGCAAAAAACTATCACATCCTGCTTTAGATCAAGCCCGATAATTGTGGCTTTAAGCTTTTTTACTTCCGTTAGATAATGGTACACAGCAAAGGTCAGGTACGATTTTCCGCAGCCAAAATCAATAACAGATATTTCGTTTTTATGTTCTTCCGGTTTTTGTGCAAGAACCGTGTCCAGAATATCGTCTATGTATTCCAAAAAACGGTTTATCTGCCGGAATTTGTCGTATTTTGCAGCAAGAACTTTGCCCTGTTTGTTCATAACACCCATTTCTTCAAGAAATGGGACAGGTGTTCCTTCTTTTATCAGATAGTTTTTTTCACGGTTGTGGGTTGTTAGTACAGATTCTTTTGCCGCATCAGGATTCTGCTGAAACAGGACTTTGCGGTTTCCTTTTTTGCCTGTTAAAAACGAAGCCGTTTCATTCCCTGTTTTTATTACAACCGACTTATAATTGTCCTGCTCCGTTTTTGCAAAGTTCACAAGTTCCGTAAAACCCATATTTTTGTGAAAAGCCTGTTTTTGCGTAAACTGTTCAGCCTGAAACACTTTTTTACCACCCGAAAGAAAAGGGCGTATACGTATGCGCACAAACGAATCTTTTTGAACGGGTTTTGAAAAAGTCAGCAGACGGATAGATTCTGCATTTTGTTCAATATATTGGATAATCGATATTTGTGAACTCATTTGAATTGAATATATACTTTATTACAAAAAATTGATATACTTAAAATATGGGAAAGGTATACGTATTTGTAAATCAGAAAGGAGGAGTCGGAAAGACTACTTCCACAATAAATATCGGGGCGTATCTCGCTCTTGCCGGTAAAAAAGTTTTATTGGTTGATTTTGACTCTCAGGGAAATATGTCTTCGGGTGTGGGAATTGAAAAAGACAAGCCTACCGTTTATGAACTGCTGGCCGGTTCAGTTGCGCCTGAAGCAACCGTAAAAAGAACTGTTGTTCCCGGATTGTCCGCAATACCCGCATCAATGGATTTGTCCGGTGCGGCGGTGGAACTTGTTGATCAGGACAACCGCGAATTCTTTCTTAAAAAAGCACTGGAACCGCTTGTTCCAAAATATGATTATATATTGATTGACTGCCCTCCGTCTTTGGGAATACTCACATTGAACGGACTAGCCGCGGCTGATGCGGTTCTCATTCCTATGCAGTGCGAGTATTTTGCGTTGGAAGGTGTTTCTTTGCTTTTAAAAACCGTAAAACGTGTGCAGAAAAGCATTAATCCGTCTTTGGAAATCGGCGGTATTTTCTTTACCATGTATGATTCAAGAACACGACTTGCGCAGGAAGTTGTTCAGCAGGTAAAAACATACTTTGGTGACAAAGTTTTTTCTACGATTATTCCAAGAAACGTAAGACTTTCTGAAGCACCCTCACACGGAGTTCCAATCTGTCAGTACGATGCTGACTGTGTGGGTGCACGCAGTTATAATCTGCTTGCTCAAGAGGTGATGGCTCGTGGCTAAATTTGGTTTGGGAAAGGGCTTTGACGCTCTTCTGAACGATGATGATTTTAACGAAGTATCTCAGGTTTCTCATTCCGCGGTTTCCGGTGAGGAAAAAGAAGTTGACATTGACCTTTTAAAGCCCAATCCGTATCAGCCCCGAAAAGAATTTGACGATGAGTCCCTGCAGGAACTTGCGGATTCAATCCGGTTGCACGGAATAATTCAGCCTGTCGTAGCCGAAGACTGCGGAAACGGAACATATTTTATCATTGCCGGTGAACGCCGTACCCGCGCCGCAAAACTTGCGGGGCTTAAAAAAGTTCCGGTCATTTTACGTAAATTTTCAGACGAGCACAAACTTGAAGTTGCGCTTATCGAAAACATTCAGCGCGAAAACCTCAACCCTGTTGAAGAAGCCCGTGCATACCAGCACATAATGCAGATTGAAAACATTAGTCAGGAAGAAGCCGCAAAACGAGTGGGCAAGAACCGTTCCACCGTTGCAAATGCACTGCGCCTCTTAAAACTTCCCGAAGATATGCAGAATGCGCTTGCGGCCGGCAAAATCTCAGCGGGACATGCAAGGGCTTTGCTTTCGGTTTCTGATGCGGCCGATATGCGGCTTATGTTCGCAAGAATGATGGGGTCGGGAATGTCCGTAAGAGAAGCCGAGCAATATGCGGCGGAACTTAATGCGGAAGAACCTGAGACAAAAAAAGTTTCTGCGGTCAAAAAAACGTCACCTTCCAAAGACCCCGACATTGCTTCGATTGAACAGCAGTTTTTGGAAGCTCTCGGTACAAAGGTTGCCCTCAAAGGCTCTTTGGAGAGCGGTACTTTGGAGATTTCTTACTTTTCACGAAAAGATCTGGATAGAATTTATTCCGTTATTGTCAAATCCTAAAGCTGATCCATTTTGTCAACCAAATCACTGAATTTGGACAGTGCCGCTTCAATCGGGGCTGTACTTTCCATATCTACGCCCGCAACTTTCAGTGACTCAATCGGATAGCGTGATCCGCCTGATTTGAGGAATGCAAAATAAGCGTCCTTTTCTTCCTTACCGCCGTTAAGAACTCTGTCAGCCAAAGCCAGCGCGGCGGAAATACCGGTTGCATATTTGTAAACGTAAAAAGCCGAATAAAAATGCGGAATCCGTAAGCCTTCCAAGTCGCTCGTTTCTTCAAACTCCATTTCTGGTCCGAAATAATCCTTTAACAGAGTGAGATATTCGTGTCTCAGCGTGTCAACGGTAAGCGGAATATTGTTTTCAACAAGCTCGTGGGTTTTCTTTTCGTATTCGGCAAACATCGTTTGTCTGTGCAGCGTTGCAAGAATGTCCGCCGCGCGGTTTACTACGAGCCAGTTTTTTACCTTTGTGTCGGTTTCGTGCTTCATGTAGTATTGGAAAAGCAGTTCTTCATTGAAAGTAGAAGCGACTTCCGCCTCAAAAATTGTGTAATTGTACTGCAGAAACGGATTATTGTGCGCCGAGTACCAGGAATGCATTGAGTGTCCGCCCTCATGTGCCAGTGTAAAAACGTCGCGCAGAACATCTTCCTTGTAGTTAAGCAGAATATACGGATAACCTGTGTATCCGCCCGACGAAAAAGCACCGCTGCGTTTTCCCTTGTTCTCGTATTTGTCTACCCAGCCGTTTTTAAGACCGTTGCAAAGAATATCGGTATACTCACTGCCAAGCGGAGAGAGCGCTTCGGAAAGAATCTGCACAGCGTCGTTGTAAGGTGTAATCTTTTTTACGTCGGCAACAAGCGGAACATAAACATCATAGTGCTTGAGCTTTTCATCACCCAGTTTAAGCAGTCTGCGTCTGATTTTGTAGTATTTGTGCAGAGGCGCGAGATTTGCTCTCACGGTGGAAATCAGATTGTTGTAAACGCTTGCCGGAACCTTATCCGGAAAAAGTGCCGCATCCAGTGAAGATTTGTAACCGCGGCTTTTTGCCTGATAAATGTCAAGGTTTACACTGCCCGCATAAAGTGTTGCAATCGTGTTTTTATGTGAATCAAACGCGTTGTAAAATTTGGTGTAAGCTTCTTTTCTTATTTTTCTGTCGGGATTTTCCATGAACATTGACCAGGTTGTCTGGCTCAGCGGAGTTGTACCTACAGTACCGTAGTCAATGTCAACGTTAGTCAGCATAGAAAAGGCTTTGTGCGCTGTTTCGTTGGATTCGGACTGCATTGCAAGCAGTCTTTCTTCCTTGTCGGAAAGAATATAAGGCTTGAGCCGCATAAGCTTTTTCAAAAACACTGCATAATCCGCATATTCCGGTTTTGCCATCAACTCGTCAAGTTTTTCTTCGGGAATGGATTGAATTTCCGGCTCAAGAAAGCTTACTTTTGCTTCCGCATCCGAAGCCGTCATCATGTAAAGACTGTATTTTTCCTGGTTTTTGCTGTCTGAAGCATCTGCGGCTGTGAGCAGGAATGCGTAATTTCCAGCCAGTTCGTTCTTTTGCTGCAAAAGTGAATAGGCTGCAAGCGCGGATTCCAGTAAATCAGGATTTTCTGCTATTTTGCCCTTAAAAGATTCAACTTTATCCGCCAAAAGTTTTATTTCATTAAGCGATGTTTCCCATTCTTTATCGTTTGAAAAGAGAGAAGTTAAATCCCATTTGTCTTTTTCAGCAATTTCATTCCGCAACGGTATTTTGTTTTCCATTCTTAATCCATCCATTTTTTAATTTAAATCGTATACTTCGCCGTATTTTACAATGTCAATGTTTGCAAAACCGTTTTCTTTCAAATAGTTCTGCAGGAATTCCTGAGCATCTTTTTCGCCGTGTACAAGGAAAATCTTTTTAAGCCTGCTTGTATCGAGTTTTTTGAGCCATGCAAGCGTTTCCTTGTAGTCCGCGTGAGCGGAAAAAGCGTTTATGTTCTCAACGGCGGCTTTTACCTTCATGTATTCGTCCATGATTTTAACTTCTTTTTCGCCGTTCATAAGTCTGCGTCCGAGAGTGTTTTCCGCCATGTAACCAACAAGAAGTACCGTGTTGTTTGCGTTAGAAATATTGTTTGCAAGGTGATGTACAACACGCCCGAATTCGCACATTCCGTCCGCGCTTATGATAATCATCGGACC
>DBWK01000127.1 GCA_002308875.1 Treponema sp. UBA1240 | reverse complement strand
GACGATATGCTTATCATAAACGGTGTAAACGTATTCCCGAGCCAAATTGAGGAAGTTCTTCTCAAGGAGAAGGGAGTCGGCGCGAACTATCTTATCGTTGTCGAAAAGAAAGGCGACATGGACAAGCTCACGGTTCAGGTAGAAGTAACACCGGAATTGTTTGCGGACGATGCGCGTGTTATGAACAACCTCAGGGAAAAGTTGCGTGAAGAAATGTCGGCGCTTATTACGATTAAGCCTGTAATCGAGCTCAAGGAACCAGGATCAATTCCTCAGGCAGAAACAAAGGCAAAACGCGTAAACGACCTACGTCCAAAAGCATAAGAATAAAAGGGGAAGGAAAAAACCCTACTCAGAAGCGAGGTTTTTCCTTCCCCTTAAACCCCATCCTTTTCCGGCACTGCTTAGGGGATACCCCTAAGAACCCCACATTATTTGCAAAATTAATAATATGATTTAGAATGTTCTTACATTCTAATGGCAATCTTTTTTTCTTGAAAGATAATCTATAAAAATGGAGAGTTTATGAAAAACAATATTAAAAAGGTACATATTATTACAACATTTGTATTTACAGTTTTTGCAATTACCGGTTGTTCTTCTCTGTTGGGACATGTGTATTCTGTTCCCGTTAGTGTTACTTTAATAAATGAGACAGAAAAAACTCTCTATGCCGCCATTGAATTTAATTCAAAAACCACAAATATAGTTACTATCGGTCCTGAAGAACAGGAAACCTTATCTGTATCTGTTTATCAGTCTGATGTTACTTCGCCGCAAAAAGTAACACTGGCTGCAACTTTCCATCAAACCATAGTTGATATTACTCTTACCAAGAAGTTTGATCATGTAAATGATGAATCAGCGGGGGAGCGGTTTATAACAGAAGCAAGGATAGACGCCGATTCTTTCCCGCCAGATTGCAGTATATTGGAATTTACGCCTTCCATAAACAGGAAAAATGGTTCATTTGCAAGGCAATATGTATACGTATTCAACAGCGACCGCAACATACCGGATTTATATCCTTATCACTAAACGAGGAGTTTTTATGAAAGTTGATTTTGGAAAACAAACATTTTTGTACCCCATGCCGGTTTTAATTATTGCAACCTATGACAAGGACGGCGTACCGGATGCAATGAATGCAGCCTGGGGAGGAATATTCAACACTAATCAAATCTGCATCTGTCTTGATAAAAGCCACAAAACAGTGGCAAATATCAAAGAAACAAAAGCCTTTACAGTAAGCGTTGCAGATGTTGACCATCTTGTTCAATGTGATTATGTCGGAATTGTTTCTGCAAACAAAGTTCCTGATAAACTGACAAAAGCAGGCTTAAAAGTTTCCAAAAGCAGATTTGTAAATGCACCTGTCCCGGACGACCTTAAAATGGTACTTGAATGTGAACTGGTAAGTTACGATGAAAAAACCGAACAACTTGTAGGTAATATAATAAATGTTGCTGCCGATGAATCCGTTCTAACAGAAGGAAAGATTGACCCTGCAAAACTCAAGCCTATTACTTACGACCCTGTAAATCATACATATCTTCAGATCGGGAAAATAGCAGGAAAAGCTTTTGAAGCAGGTAAAGCACTTACAAGGTGATACACAGTTGATACTGTGCTGAATTATCTACTTTTCGTCAATGTCGTTGGGGAGTACTTCGGCTTCCAAATACAGAGGTTTGTTTTTCCATTCCAAAAAGATTGCTACAGCCGCCCCGATAACCAGTATAAATCCGCCAAGCTTTATGAGGGTTACGCCGATTTTTCGCGGCATGCAGAACAATAACACAGCAAGAACAATGGAAGCAAGGATTTCCATTTTATAAGGGCGTGTTTCAATATCAGCAGCTTTCATTTTTGTGATACCCGATAATTCCGAGAACGCCGAAAGCAAAAGATAAACCGCTATTGTGTATACCATAATTGTCCAGAAAATTCCTGCAAAAGCCAGCGGAAGAACCAGTGCAAGAACACCTATGCAAATGCTTACAACACCCCGCACAGTCATTACGTTTCGGAACATTGAATCATCCAGGAGGTTTCTTACCGTAACAAGGTTGTAAATTCCGTTTATCAATGCCGCTGTACCGATAATCAGAACAGCAACTTTTATACAGTTTTCGGGAGAAAAAATCATCATAAGACCAATAATAGCAACTAAAATTGCAAGCAGAACATAGGTTTTTCTCATATATTACCTCTTAAAAGATTATAATTCGTTTCAGCCTCTTTGCGCCTCGATCAACCTCTTTCACTTCTTGCCATTCGTCGTTCAAAAACGGCAAAAAGTTTTGTTAATCCGAGCGTAAGACAAAGATATATTACGGCACATGACAAAAGCGGAATCCACGCATTGTATGTGGCGTTTCTTATCATATCTCCGGCTTTTGTCAAATCCATAACCGCAATGAATGAGGCTACGGAAGTTTCCTTTATAAGAACAATAAATTCGCTTGTATATGTTGGAAGCGCAGCTTTTGCCGCCTGAGGCAGAACTATGTTTTTAAGAGTCTGCCATTTGCTAAGCCCAAGAGAACGGCCGGCTTCCGTCTGTCCAATATCAACACCCTGAATACCGGCACGGAAAATCTCGGTACAATAAGCACCGGAATTTATACCGTATGCAATAACGGCAACTAAAAGTCTGTCCCATCCGAGCGGAGCAAAAATAACAAAATAAAAAATCATAAGTTGTGTTGCAAGAGGAATTCCGCGGATAACGGTTGTATAAACTTCCGCAATTGACTGAAGCACTTTTCGGGATGAAACTTTCATAAGTGCAAATACGCAGCCTAAAACAGTTCCTATCAATATTGCGCAAACAGCGATTAGTATTGTTACTCCAAGCCCCTGCAGCAAAAGAAACCATCTTTGGCCCGTAATCATGGTATCAATAAAAGATTGTATCATAGTAAGATTATAACAAATTATGCCGTAAAAGTCTATTTTTTACACCAGTGGTGTAAGAATAAAAAAAGCCGCCCCGAAATCCGCATAAGAATTATCAAGACGGCGGTATAATCAAAAGTTAAAAACTATTTTTTTCTTATGATGATAACCTGTTCTGATTCATAATAAGGAACAGAAAAATCAACGTTCTTTTTGCGTTCTTCGGTAACACTCATTCCGGCTGCAATAAAGTCGATAGCACCTGACTGAAGAGCAGGAATAAGGCTGTCAAATGCCATATCAACTACTTCAAGCTTTCTTCCGTAGTCAGCAGCAATGCGCTGTCCCATAGAAATATCAAAACCAACAACGTCTTTTCCTTCAACATATTCAAACGG
>DBWK01000095.1 GCA_002308875.1 Treponema sp. UBA1240 | reverse complement strand
ATGTTGAAATTCTTGTACGCCGCAACTGTTTTATGCCGGACAAAAACGGTCTTAACTACATTACCGTGAGCGGATTCAAAATCTGCAACGGCGCAACTACCTGGGCACCGCCTGCATCTTATCAGGACGGGCTTATTGGTCCGCATTGGAGCAAGGGTTGGATTTTTGAGAATTTGGAAGTTTGTAACAGCCGCTGCTGCGGAATCTCCCTCGGTAAATACCGCGACAAAGAAAACGACATGTACTTTTACACAAAACACCTAAAAAGCCCCACCCAGATGGAGCGCGATGCCGTTTGCCGCGGTCAGTATCACGGTTGGACAAAAGAAAGGGTTGGTTCGCATATTGTGCGCCGCTGTCATGTTCACCACTGCGAACAGACCGGTATTGTAGGACGCATGGGCGGCGTTTTTTCAACAATCGAAGACTGCCACATTCATCACATCTGCAATTCACAGCAGCTGGGCGGCGCGGAAACAGCCGGTATCAAACTTCACGCGGCGATTGACGTGCTTATCCGTCGTAACCACATTCACGACTGTATTATGGGTGTTTGGCTGGACTGGGAAGCGCAGGGCGCACGTATCACACAGAACCTCATGTACAACAACCAGCGGCCGGAAGGACGCGAAGCCGCTAAAGGCGCAATGTTCAGCACCGATGTGTTTATAGAAGTTGGGCACGGACCTACTACAATCGACAACAACCTTTTGCTTTCAAAGGTTTCCGTCACCATTCCGAGCGAAGGCATTGCCGTTGTTCACAACCTTATTCACGGTTCATTCAGCCTGATTAACTCAGGAGTGGACAACATCATAAACAACCAGCGTGAGCCACGCTACACACCCTATCATATCCGCCACAGAACAGAGGTTGCGGGCTTTATGACAATTTTGCACGGTGACGACAGAATCTACAATAACATTTTCGTACAGCAATTTGCCGTTACGGACAAGTCGAAGACTGCGGAAGCTCCTGATTATGAAGTTGTAGGTACAGCACCGTTCGATATCTTTCCGACCTACGATGAATGGCTCAGAAACTTTATGATGGACAAAGAACCTGATATGGGAGCGCTGGCTCCATATCATTTTGGTCACCTGCCGGTATGGTTGGGCGGAAACATTTATTTGAACGGTGCAACCATCTGCAAACACGAAAAAGACAAGCTCGTTGTTGCAGGAAAGTCCAAGGCAAAAATTACACTCAAGGACAATATACTCAAAAACAACCTCAAGGAACTGCTCGGCGATTACACAACCGGTGTAATCACAACCACAGTTCTCGGCAGCGCATTTGAGCCTGAACAGCGTTTTGAAAACCGCGACGGTACAGACATAATCTTTAACGAGGATTTTTTCGGCAATCACCGCGGTACTCACGTTGTACCAGGACCGTTTGCGGAACTTGCCGATGAGGTGGAAGTTCTGTAGCTTTTAAAACAAATCGAGCATCGAATCAAGGTAAACTGCTTCGCGTACTTCGAGAATGTGTTCCGGTCTTGTCATGTAGTAAAGAAGGAATTCAAAAACCATCGCACTGCCAAGACCGCGGCCTTCGATTTTAAAGTTGGAAAAGCCACAAGGAAGATAAGTGCTCTGAATATCATTAATACCAATAAAGCCTGAATTTTTCATTGCCTTTGAAAACCGGTAGCCACCCGCTCCGTCCGGTGCAGTACATTTGTAATCGGACACATTCTCACCAAGGTTTTTACGGCTAACATTTTCATAACAAACTTTGCGTTCACTACACGCAAAATTGCAGCACTCGTTACAAAGGAATTCCACTTTGTCTTTTTGAGCCTGCGTAAGCCCGCTTAGTTTTTCAAAAGCCTTATTCAGTCTAAAATCCGGAACCACATACTTAAAATCATCACGATTCAGCTCGGAGCAAAAATCCTCATAATTCGTAAGAACTTTTGTGGTAGAAGAAACAAGATAAAGATTAGGATAATTGGTTTGCAGATATTCCCCTAGCAAATCCGAATATACAATAACCCCGCTCTGAGTTTGCGCCTTTTCAAACAGGGCGCAGAGTCTGTTACATTTTTTATCAGCGAGATGCTCTTTTTTAAGCAATGAATTACTGAATGTAAGACGAGCAGAAATGCCGAATTCGTTCATCAACGCAAGAACGTCGTTTTCATCAGCATTGCCAAAACTAGTCCTTCCACCGCCCCAGAGCGAACCTTCCGGCGCACCATAAATTGAGCCGATGTCGCACCAGTCATAAAACCAATTCCGGTGTTCATAGAAAAGCGGCAGAAAAATCTTATAAAGTTCAAAAAACTCAAACAACCCCGGGAGATGATAATGCGCAGTATTCATTTTTTTCCCTACAGTGCTTTAATCAGATGATACTTTTTATTCCCTGCGGGAATATCATTTAGCTCACCTATAACTTTGTAGCCGAGCTTTTTGTAGAACTCAGGAGCCTGCCAGGACATTGTATCTACATGAACAGAATGACAATTACGCTTTTTGGCTTCTGATTCTGCAGCTTCAAGCAATTTTGAACCGAGTCCATGCTTTCGGTATTTTTCATCAACCCAAAGAATATCTATGTGCATCCAGCCCCAGTATGTTCCAGCGATGATTCCGGCTATGACATTTTTATTTTCATCATATTCTACAATGTTCAAAAGAACATGATTATCTGGTCCAACCTTCTCATCATTAAACTTTCGCAATGCTTCATTTACAAAATTGATTTCGTCTTCACTTGGGTTAAAATTCATCTTAATTTGTATTTTATCACACCTCTACAAACAAAAACAGGTTCATATCACAGTTCTCTCTTATCCACTGTCCCGGTTCTAGTCATAATTTGATAGGCACCTGAAAAAGTTATTATTTTTGTTGATCAAAACTCACCTTATTATTTTTCAATTGATATCCATTCCTGCCATCACGTCTGCCAGTGACATTCCTTTTCTATGCACAAAAGCCGGTGACTGAACATAAGACGCAACTTTGGCGCGGAATTGTTCATCGGCATAAGTGCGGTTTATCAAATCGGTGTTTTCAAGTGGAAAGTCCATCGTCCAATATTTCATGTTTCCGATTACAAGGACACGATAATCGCGCTTGCCAAAGCGTTCCGTATAGCCGGCTTCTTGAATCAAACGGGCAAAATCAATCATCTGCTGTTTTATTTCCGGCTGCCAAGACAAGCACGTATATTCATGCGGGCAGCTTGGATATGTTTTGGCATATTGCCAGCGGAGATAAGAAATAAATGATTCAGCTTGTTCTAACGTCATTTTGCTCATCAATATATTGCTTTAATTCAAAGATTGTATTGAATTCATTGAGAGTTTTTGCTCATCTTCCCACATAAAATATGAAATATCGGGTTTATTTTCTTGAAGTACATGACCATATTCCATTGGTATTCTTACAGTAGGCCAACCAACCCCGCCAAAAGAACAGCGGATTTGTCCTTCATAATAAAGATTCCCGTTTTCATCGTAGCATTTGCCTTCAGATGGAAAGTTTGGACCATAGCCATAACAGATTCTAAAAGTTCCTTCAAAACGAAGTTGTCCATTAGGATAGTACTCTTTTCCTTTTAAAAGTCCTTTAATACCAAATTCACCATCCTGATATACATTTCCATTTTCAAAAAATGTTTTCCCATTACCATAAGGTTTACCGTAAAGGGTAAAACCCTCATATACCAAGACATCTGCCTCATTCTTCAACTGTTTCCATTTCGGGTTATCATTCATAAAACACCTCTGTAGTAAAGATGCTTTATTATAAAACAGGCAGTGTGCCAAATAATGTCACTCTTGAATTTTTTTCAATTTTTTAAAGAAAAAATGTAAAACTATCAAAAAAGCATAAAACTATGTTATAATATACATAAATAAGGGGGTAAATCGTATGCCTTATGAAGTTTTAGAAAAGAAAATCGAAAGTCTTACAGCAGAACAACAGCAGTCTGTGTTTGATTTTGTGGAATTTTTGTTTTCAAAGCAAACGATTCAGCAGAAAAAAAAGCAAAAACGTACCCCAGGTGGACTTACAGGAAAGTTTTATATGTCTCCTGATTTTGATGAAACACCAGATTGCTTCAAGGAATATATGTAATGTATATTCTTGATACTCATACGCTTCTGTGGTACTTACGGGATTCCGATGAGCTTTCTTCTACAGCTAAAAAGACTATAAATGAAGCTGAATATATTTATATCAGCATTGCTTCTCTCTGGGAAATTGCGATTAAGCACAGCATCGGAAAACTCGATTTGGAATTTACGGTTTCACAGATTGAAGAGCTTTGTATACAAAAAGACATTTCTATTCTGCCTATAAAAGCACGGCATCTTGATGAACTGAATAATTTGCCGAAAATTCACAACGACCCATTTGACAGGCTTATCATTTGTCAGGCTCTAAACGAGAACACGACAATCATAACTCGAGATGGGAAAATTCAAAAATATCCTGTAAACACTGTCTGGTAAGTAATAGAAAGTTCACTTTGTTTTGCCTTTATTTGCCCAAAGCGGTGCGCCAGTCGGATTCTTTAAAGCCCGGAATTACCGCACTGTCGCAAATAAGTAGCGGACGCTTTACTAACATTCCGTCGCTTGCAAGCAGCTTGAACTGCTCATCTTCGCTCATCGACGGCAGCTTTTCAGAGAGTTTTTGCTCGCGATACAGAATGCCGCTCGTGTTGAAGAACTTTTTGAGCGGAAGTCCGCTTTTTTTGTGCAGTTCACGCAAAGCAGCCTTGTTTGGGTGGTCAGCCTTAATATCGATTTTTTCATATTGAACACCGTTCGCATCAAGCCAGGCAAGCGCCTTTTTGCAAGTTGAACAACGGTCATAACAGTAGACTTTTGTCATATAGCACCTCTTGTCAAAATATTATCACAAAATAGGATTAGTTCAAAAGTTTTTTTCTTTTTGAAAGA
>DBWK01000094.1:2807-7182 GCA_002308875.1 Treponema sp. UBA1240 | reverse complement strand
TCCGGGAACCGTTTCTATCGTCATTTGGTCGGAGTTCCGCTTCATGTTGGAAAGCCCCATACCCGCACCAAATCCAAGTTCCCTCACTTTTTCAGGCGCAGTAGAAAAACCTTCCTGCATTGCCTGTTCAATATTATCAATTCCTGGTCCGTGGTCTTCCATAACAATCAGTATTTCCGTGTCCGAAATGTCGATGGACGCTTCTCCACCGCCGGCGTGAACAACCATGTTAATTTCCGCCTCGTACATAGCGACACTTGTGCGTTTAATTATTGCTGAAGGAAGTCCCAGCTGCTGGAGAATTTTTTTCATCTGGGCGGAAGCATTCCCCGCCTGTGAAAAATCATCTCCGGGAACCAGATAATGGAGATGCATTAAATCTTCCGTACTCCGCTGCCTACAAGACCTGCTTCGTAAAGTTTTCCGCAGGCAATGAACATCGGGAGCTTTGTTGAAAGCAGAATAATTCCCATTTCTTCCGCCATTTCTATCATTTCCGCGGTAGGCTGTTTGCCGCGTACAAAGCAGATGGCTTGTATATCCATAAGGTTTGCGGTTCTAATGACCTGAACATTGATAAGCCCTGTCAGGAGCAAAACCTGATCCTTAACAAATGCCATAACGTCGCTCATAAGGTCGGAACCGCACGCGGAAAGAATTTCCGTGTGAACAAGATTTTCATTGCAGATTACCTGTGCTTCAAGTGACTCTGCTATTTTAGAAATTGTCATATTCTTTAAAGATCTCCCGGTAAATGGATGTTGCAAAAAGGAACATAATCGTTCAATAAAACGATAACACGAAAATGTGGAATTAACAAGAAAATATTATCTGTAGTTTGGGTGCGTACAGCGTTTCAAACATCAACTATCTCCAGTAAATCAAAAAAATGCAAAAAAAATACCTTTTCACGTAAAATTCAATATGCAAGATTTTCTATATGTGATAATCTTTTATAATAAGGGTTCGTTATGAAAAAAGTCTTTGTCCTGCCAGTAAAAATATTTTCATTAATAAGCGTTACTTTATTTTTGATATTTTTCCTCGCTGCATGCGGTGGCGGAGGAGGTGGTGCAGGTAGTGCGGTAGGAGCCAGTCTCCCTGACTGCGAATACTCAACTCACAATACCGGCGGCTGGGGCGGCGGTTCAGGTACCGGCGGTTGGGGCGGCGGTTCTTCAGGTGGCTCAAACAATGGCTCCGGCGGAAATTCCGAGGGGGGGGGACTGGCGTAAATATTACTGGTGGCACACCTCTTGTTGTAGATCACTATGTTGACAGCGAAACCGGAACGTTCGCCGGTTCACAAATAAACGACCTTATTGCGGCAATCCAGAATAAAAATACACGTTCCAACAGCGTGTTTTATGTTCCATTTTATGTTGTGGGCGATTCTGTGCCCAGACAGGCCCGCGTTACAAAAGCCAATAAAAAAGTAGAAAAGTTTGAGCACCAGTACAAGGCAGCCTGCGTAGTAAACAGCACAACATCCAGCGTATTTTATTACATAAACGACGGCATAAACCTTTCATCAATGAATGTCGCAAATCTGGCCGGCTGGCGGTGTTCATCCAATAATCAGCTTTACGGCAACTTTATAAGCGGTGTGAGCGGCGACATTACACTCACAGCCGAATTCTTAGGCATGAACGCAACACCCGACAAGACAGTGCTGTACGCAGGTTCTTCTACAGCCAGTCTGAAAACCGCTACCATAACAATAACCGATGCGGATGCAAGTCCCTCCGTTGATACTTGTTCTCCTCTGTTGACAGTCGGTACTGCTGTACAGGTTAGTTCAGACCCGCTAATATATACAATGTCGGCAACTGTTAACGATACTAACATGTTTGCCGATGATACTGCCGCAGACCTGGTTCTGACGGACGGAACCAACACGAGAACAGTATCCTTTGTACTCAAGAACAAGTACACATATTCAATAACGGATGCGGACGGCAATGGGTGCGAGAACGTGAGCGACGTTATGCAGGGTACAACGCTCACTTTTGCTCACGCAAAGAACGCCGTCGAGTCTTCGGGAGCAGTTCCTACAGGACGCTCAATCGTTGCATTCAAGCGGACTGCTCCGACTCCCGTAACAGTTATCAAGGAAGCGGACTTCCCGATAACGTTCAACAGCACGAACTTTAGCGCACGCAACATTACACTGCAGGCTCTGCTTGATCCTACGTTTTTGACGGATACTAATGAAGGTGGTTATGAAACGACGAGCCTTCCTTTCAGCTCTCAAACTGGAGCTGATAATACCCATCCTTATCTGATGAACTATTATGGAAATTCTACAAATCATCAGAATCAGCTTTTTATCTGCATACGCGACCACATTTCTGCTGCAAGTGCTGTAACCCTTGCGCTGACCAATTCCGCTTTGGATTCAGTTTTGGAAATAACCCGGCAATCCACAGATCATGACTTTATTGTAAAGATTAAAGACGGAGTTGCGGTAGGTTCTGTGCCTAATGATATTTTTACCCTGACCGCTACCGACCCGGCTACAGGCGCAACGAAAGATATTTATGTATTGATAAAGAAAAACCAAATAATTGGAAGCAAACCCGCCCCCAATGCGGTAGGCGACATTGTATTCAACGACGGTAGCGCGATGTCTTATACGGATTTTAATGGCCTTAGTACCGCTGTTCAAAATGAAAAGAAAGCCGCCGCAATTGCACTGATTTTCTATAAAGGAACAGATTGCAATAATGATGGCGATACAACCGTACGCACTCTTGGCGTAGGCTTAAAGCATGAAAGCGGACGTACATGGTGCACAGATAGCGCAGCTGCCTACAGCAAGAATATTACTGCGATCCAGTGTCCTTTTAGCGGAAGTGCCGGTGCATACACCTTTACTGGTGACAAAAACGGAAGCGACAATCTTTCGCAGATTGCAACATTTCTTACAAGTAACGGCTTTTCAAACGATACAGGAACCGATGCGAACTATCCAGCTTTTTCCTTTGCAAAGAAGTACAATGAACAGAAACTTGGAAGTGAAAGCTCAAGTAGAATTCCTGCCGGTTCAGAGTTTGAGGATGGCTGGTATTTACCAAGTCTTGCGGAACTTTACCAGATTTATGCAAACGGAAAAGGAGCAAACAAGGTATTTGACATAGACACTGCAAGCAATGCTCTTGGCGGAGATCGTTTTGGAACTAGAACTTACTGGTCGTCGTCGCAGTACGCTTCCCTCGATGATCTCGCAAACCTTGATCTCGCATACCTTATCTATTTCAGCACCTGCCACTGCAACTGCTTCAACAAGAACAGCGGCGCCTACGTTTGTGCGGTTCGGGCTTTTTAACTATTTAGCCATTTAACTATTTGTAAATGCGCTAAGTATTGTAACGGCGGTTCGAGTGTGCGTTTTGCTTTGGGATTGAAGTACGGTTTAGAGCTAATCTAGCGAAACGCCAAGTTTCCGTGCAGAAAGTTGAGGCGTCTTCAACCGACCCGTACATCACAAGCGTTCCAGACAAAGTATCAGGTTAAACAGATACGAAATATAATATTGAAATACAAGTTTGGAGGTGCTGAATGAACCGTTATGAAATAATAATTTATTGGAGCAATGATGACGGACGCTATATTGTCGAAGTACCTGAATTGCCTGGCTGCATGGCAGACGGTGAAACTCGTTCCTCTGTTTTGAATAATATAGAAACTATTATTGCCGAATGGCTGGAAACGGTTATATAGCGAAAAAATATTTATGCACGTACGTACTTAAGTTTGCGCATGTACGTACTTTAAAATCTTTCCGTAGTTGCTCAAAGAACCGCCATAGCCTGATTATTTTTACGCACTCTAGTGCTCATACTTACAGAACTAGAGGAGAAATTTTGAAGCGCTAGAGTATGTATAAATGAATTCATAGAGGAGAAATTTTGAACGCAGTAGCTGAAAATTTTTGCGGCAACAGTTCAGTTTATTTTGCGACAGGCTGGAGTTTTGCGGCAAGTTCCTGCACAGTTTCAAGCGAAAGTCCGGTACATCGTGCAATAGTTTCCTCCGGCAAATTCCCGCTGCGCTCTCGTTCCTATTATTTGGCAAGTGAAAGCAGTTTTGAGTTGAATTCTTTTTCTGATACAGAAACAAATTCATTTTCGTTTGTTTCTGATGGAATAAAGAAATATGAGTGAGGATCTCTGGATACCGGAATTGTCGGCGGGACATTCGGAAGATTATCATCGCTGATTAAGGCCGGGTCAATAAGCGCATAACCTTCAAAAACATAGCCACCAACTTCTTTTGTAATCTTCTTTTCAAATACATATGTAAGTTTCGCGTCCAAAAGTGCTATGGCACCCGGAATCTTAGAAAGAGCATCGTCAAGAGCATTTTCCATTGC
>DBWK01000094.1:1237-2759 GCA_002308875.1 Treponema sp. UBA1240 | reverse complement strand
TGTAGCTGTTTTTTCAAGACAACGATTCATTTCCGCAAGCTTTGTCAATTCAATATTGCGTGAAGATACAATTGAAAATCTTCCAAGAGTTCTTTCTCCTTGTGTAGTACAACCAGTAAGCACTGTTAGTGTTAACAAAACAACCAGCGCTGCTAAACAAAAATTCTTCATAAAGAAAACTCATTTAAAAATATTGGCTTTTATTATACATACTTTACCCTTAATTTTGTCAAGAAAAACTAACATTGAGAGGAAAACAGCAGGCTTTAACCCTTATGGTGTATAATCTAACTAGGTTATACTCCCTTTACTTACTTAAAATATTTTATTACAAGTCTTAAAATATTTTGCTACAAGTCTTGAAACATTTTGTTGCAAGGCTTAAAACATTTTGTTACAAGCTTTAAAATATTTTGTTGTAAGCCTTACAGGATAATGTTATAAGGTTTTCATTATTATGTTAGCATTCCTCTGACGAGATGGTATCAAGCACTCCCAAGTTATTTCAGCAGCTTCACATCTATTTCAAAGAATGCGGCCGCTTCTTCAGCGGTATGCCCCATGGTCATGTATTTCTTTGCAAAAGATATTTTGCCTTTTTCAAGACCTTCTGCAAGACCTTGTTTGTGGCCGCGATCTTCGGCGGCAGCTATGCCAGAACGGTAGTCGCGCTCAAACATTTCCTGTCTGAACTGTTCAACCCACAAATCCCTGTCTGCACTGATTGATGAAAGTGACTGTTTTGCATTCATAAGCCCTGCCTCCGTTTCGGTAAGTTTTTGAATAATCCCTGATTTCTTGGGATTATCAGCGTCTTTTAGAAAAATAGCCCAGTTTTCCAAGGCCGTGTTCTTTTCTATGCTGTTCTCACGTTTCATATTATTATATATTGTTTTAAAATGCAAATTTTGTACGTTTTGAAGAAAAAATATGAAAAATATTCATCCATATGGAAATGTACAACTTTGTTTGTATTGAGAGGAACGGGACACAGGGAAAAAAGCAAGAAGGTCGCCCTATGGGAAGTTTTCTTGCTTTTTTCCCGTCGCTGGGACCCGTTCCTCTCAAATATAAAATCAGTCGAATATTCGTAAAAGATTACTTTACTGCGCTCGCAATGACAGACGTATTCCTTATTGAACAAAAACCGCTAAAAATGTTATATAATACTTATGAAAAATCAACTGATTAAAGAACTTCTTGTTTCTGAACCGGACGGACGGTCTGTTAAAGTTTGCGGTTGGGTGCGTACAATACGCGATTCCAAAAACCTTGTTTTTATTCAGGTAAATGACGGTTCCTGCTTTGCCGGAATCCAGCTTGCTTATGACAGATCCAATCCAAATGGTGCAGATACTGCATTGATAGAAAAAGAACTTAAAAGAGTTTCAACCGGTGCTTCCGTTATTGCGGAAGGCAAAATTATTCCATCCCCCGCAGCAGGACAGGCTGTAGAAGTTACTCTGATGTCTCTGCGCGTTGTGGGAGAATCTCCTTCTGATTATCCTCTGCAAAAAAAAGG
>DBWK01000094.1:282-1187 GCA_002308875.1 Treponema sp. UBA1240 | reverse complement strand
GTTATGCGCGTTCGCAGCCAGATGGCGTTTGCCGTTCATTCCTTTTTTCAGGAACGCGGCTTTCAGTACTTTCATGCACCGCTCATCACATGCAGCGACTGTGAGGGTGCGGGCGAAATGTTCCAGGTAACAACGCTTGATTTGAACCGCATTGCCGAAGCCGGAATAAAGGCCGGCGCAAAAGGCATGAATCCCGAAAAGGCCTCCGAGCTGGTTGATTACAGCAAAGACTTTTTCGGCCGTATGTCGAGCCTTACAGTTTCAGGTCAGCTTGAAGCGGAAACTTATGCAACGGCACTCTCAAGAGTATACACATTCGGACCTACTTTCCGCGCCGAAAACTCAAATACACCGCGTCACCTTGCCGAGTTCTGGATGATTGAGCCTGAAATGGCGTTTTTTGAACTTGAAGATGACATGGACCTTGCTGAAGACTTTGTTAAGTATCTTATGAACTGGGCTTTGACAAAGTGTGCGGAAGACATGCAGTTCTTTGATTCACGCGTTCAAAAAGGTCTCATAGAAACACTTACCGCTGTCGCAAATTCTGACTTTGCGCGCATCAGCTATACTGACGCTGTAAAAGAACTTGAAAAGAACAACGATAAGTTTGAATTTAAAGCATTCTGGGGCTGCGACCTGCAGACGGAACACGAAAGATTCCTTACCGAGCAGGTTTTCAAAAAGCCGGTTATGGTCTACGACTACCCCAAAGAAATAAAAGCGTTCTACATGAAGCTTAACCCGGACGGAAAGACCGTGCGCGCTGTTGACGTTCTTGTTCCCGGCATCGGCGAGCTTATCGGCGGTTCAGAGCGCGAAGCGGATTATGACAAGCTTATCAACCGCATAAAAGAACTTGGCATGAAGCCAGAAGATTACTGGTGGTACCTTGACCTGCGCAA
>DBWK01000094.1:0-125 GCA_002308875.1 Treponema sp. UBA1240 | reverse complement strand
ACTGTTTCCTGCAGTGTAACAGTCTGAGATGAAATCTCTTCCGACATACTTGCAAGCTCTTCCGCGGCGGATGCGTTCTGCTGCGTAACGTCGTCCATCTCTCTTATTCCTGACGAAATTTGGAG
>DBWK01000138.1 GCA_002308875.1 Treponema sp. UBA1240 | reverse complement strand
GCAAATGTTCCGGTTACGGGGTCTTCATAGCGTTCAACAAAAAGCGGCGTGCCGCCGGTCATGTTTACGCCGTTGCCGCCAGAGCCTGAACTGCCACCGCTGCCGCCTGATGAACCACCTCCACCCCAGCCGCCGGCATTGTGTGTGGAATATTCGCTGTCGGGTATGCTGGCGCCGCCTGCGCCTCCGGCCGCACCACCACCGCAGGTAGTAATAAAAAGTGTGAAAAATAATAATACTGTTAAAAATGCCGCTACTTTTGCAACTGCAAAAACTTTTTTCACCCGTACTCTCCAAACGGTGACAATGTATTTTAAAATTATATTTTATTATCGGCAGATACGCAACAAAAAAACACGGTTATAATTATTCAGGGAACGGGACGCAGAAAAAAAGAAAAGTTGCAAAAAAAACATATTCCGAGTATTATGGTATTTGCAGAGGATTTTATGAAAACAAACATGAAAAAAGTTTTTGCGGCTATCCTTTCAATACTGGAAAAACTTAATCCGTTCTTTATTGTTCTGACCCTGGCAGGTCTTGCATTTCTTTACACACCGCTGAAAGACTATGTTCAGCTGCCTCTTTTGTGCCTCGACTGTTTTTTTATTATCATCTTTGTTTTCAGGCTCATTGTTCTGCCGTTTAAGAGCTATGCGCTTTCGGCCAGAATAATTTTGGATGTACTCTGCTTTTTGCCGGTATTTTTACCGCTGCCGTTTTTGCGGGTACTGCGCTTTGCAAGACTGGCAAACTTTTCGGTTCTTTCGGCCACACTGCGGCAATTGCCTGCAGCGCATTTCTTTATGGAAATGAAGCAGGAATCGCCTTTTGTAGAAAAGCGGCTTTTCCGGCTTATGTTTGCTTCATCGGCAGTTTGCGTAATCGGGCTGTTTGTGCTTGACTGGTACGCTGATTTGTTTATTACAGCACAAATACTGCTGCTTATCGGTAATCCGCTTATACTAACAGGACTTCTTTCTGCGTACGCGGTACTTCTCACCATTATGTACATAGCAGGTTCTTCATATTCCAAAGACGCTTCAAGACTGCAGCGTCTGATTGAATCAGCCGAAAACAAGCATTATGAACAGGGACGTGATGAACTTGACACCCTGCTTAAAATGACCGAAATTGGGCTTGAAGACATTGATGACTGCGGTCTTTCAGAGGAAGACTTTTCAAATCTTCCTGATATTGGTTCAGGAGGAATTGCGGAATTGGAACGTGAAGCTCAAAAAGAAACAGAAACTTTGATTGATGAAAATGATTTTTGCCACCTGCCCGATATAGGTGCGCTTGGAACTGAAGAAGTTACCGAAGAAGGCGTTTGGGAAGACGATGCGCTTTTTACCGGGCTTGATGAGCTTGAAGAAGCCGAAGAATTGGAAAAGCTTGAAAAAAGCGGCGATGCGCTTGACCCGCCGGAAGAATCGGCGCAGGAACCTGTGCAAACTGCCGCTCCGGCAGCAGAAGCCGCACCTGCGCAGGAATCAAAGCCGGAGGTAACGGCTCTTTCGGCTGAAACACGCAAGGGTTTATTGGCTTCGGCAACACGCTTTTATAATGAAGAAAAAAACGCCGCATCCATTACTGAAACACTTATCAGACAGATTGCGCGCGAGGTTTCGGAAGAAACAATAAAACAGCTTACGCCTACAATTATTTCGTATATAAAAGACAATCTTTAACGATTTTTACAGATTTTTTCTCCGTACTCAAGGTCTTTAAGAAAAAAGTCTATTTCGCCCCGGACTCTTTTTAAAAAGCTCAAATCGTCTGTCGGGGTTTTGTAACCGTCAGGAAAATGCAGATACAGGTATTCGCATTTTTTTATTATTTCAAGAATTTGCGCGCTGTCGCCGCCGGATACAAGCATTTGCCGCAGTTTTTGCAGCATATCCTTTTCCGTGCGGTAAAAATCTGCAATTTTAATAGCGTTGTTATGAAGAGGCTGCTGTGCAAAACCACCGGAGCTTTTTTCGTTAAAAGAAGACAATACTTTTTCCGCAAGTTGCTCCGTTAATTTTACGCAACCCGTGTCTATTCCAAAGTCTGAAATATCAAAAACATTCTTTTTGCCCGCATAATGTGCTTCAAAGTTTTTTCCGTAGCCAAGCAGCGAAGGCTGCGTGAGGCAGACTGTTCCGTTTTTGCCCGTAACCGCAACAGTATCCTTGCGGAAACTGGAATCAGCGTTCAGCAGTGGTTTTAGCCTGTTGTGCGATGCGAGCATCAGTGTGTGTGCCGGCGATTCGTTGCAGTGTGTTTTGCACGGCACAAAGGCAAAATCCAAACCGCAGAACAAAACAGGAACATCGTCCGTTTTCCGCAGGAACAACGCCGCTTCAAGCGCCGAAAGCCCTACAGAACCGAGCGGTTCAAAAACCGGAACATTTGCAGCAACATCGCATACTCTGTTAAAAAAAGTGGTTTTTTCGTATTCGGAAACAAAAAAATGCACATCCCCGCTCGTAAGCGAAAGAATCTGGGGACGCGAGGTTAAATCCGCAATAATCGGTACGCCGCTTTTTACAGCGCCTATAAAAGCTTTTTCGTTTGCAAGCTGACATTCAACGGCCAGAACCGCATCAGGTCTTATTCCGTTTTTTAAAAGCGGAACAAGCGCCGAGTCTACAGCTATTATAAAAAGCTTATTCTGAAAACGTTTTATAAACGGAATCTGCGTATCAAGCGAAGGTCCGGCCCCGCAAATCAAAAAAGGGCTTTCCACTGAGTTAGGCACAAGCATGCGCGAAGCAGGAATGCGTCCCAAATTGCGCAAAAGGTTTTTTGCATACAACCTGCCAAGCTTAATCAGTGTAATTCTGTTGCGCCAAAACTGGTTTATGCCGCCGTCTATTATTTTTGTAATTTGAGTGTAAAAGGCTTCGTTCAGCCGGTATGCGGAAGAAAGTTCCACCGGCACGGTTCTTCTTACGCATGAAAGCGGTATGCTTCCGGCGTTAACATCAAACAGCGAAACAATGTCTTGAATTGTATCCGGTGTACAGAGTACAGAATTTGTATGTGCTTTTAAAAAAGGCGAAAGGTACTGAACAGTCAAATCTATTAAGGCTGCTTCCTTTTCAACAAAAAGGACAAAAGAATTATCGGGAATCTTTTTGAACAAGGCTTCAAGCCCGTAGCAAAGCAAAGGCGAAAAAACAAGAACAAGTGACTGCGGTCGTATTGTTAAGGCTTCAACTGCGCGTTCCGCAGCTGTTTGGGGAGAATAGCGGGAATACAAATACCTGTTTTTGTATAAAACGGAAAAACCCTGTCCGGCTGGTACCAGGCAAGGTTTTTCATCACTGTTCATAGGCGTCAACTGTTAATTAATTGTTGTTTGCCATCATATTCTGCAGGAATACAGTCAGTGTATTGTCTTTTACGTCATCAGACTGTACGAACATTGTTCTCATCGAATACAGGTCAAATGAATTTGCGTAGCTTCCATAATACATCTTGAAGAGATCAATCATGTCGTTTTCTTCCTGCTTTGAAGAAATCTGCTTTACAACAATCACATTGTCGTTAAGAACTATAGGAGCGGAAATCTCGTTGTCTTTTAAAGCAAAGGCTGTTTTAAGAAAGTTTTCGCTGTTGTGAATGCCGGCAAGGGCAGGAATGTTTTCCGGCGGATTGGACAAAAGCGGATTAAGACCGTAGTTAATGGCGAATGGTTCTGTTGTGGATTTTGTAAGTCCGTATTTGGTACATGCGGAATCAAAGCCGTCGATTGCCGCCGCGGAAGCAAATTCGCGCGCTTTTGCCATAAAGTAATCTTCTATTACAAATCTTTCGTTTGTAGAAATATAATATGAGATTTTTCCAAGAACCTGTGCGTCTGTAAAATCCGCTTCTTTAGCGGCTCCGTTGCAACGGAAAATGGAATAAGTTGTAGAAGTTTTTACAGGATTGGAAATCTCTCCAACCGAAAGACCCGCAACAGTATTAAAAGCCTCGTCGGAACCGAACAGTGCTTTCATCTGATAGGCGTAATTGTTTGAGAATCTGCCGGAAGAACCGTAGTTGTTGTTGGAATACTCTGTTACTGCATCATCAAAAGTAATCTCATTGTTGTTGATTCTCTTTAATACCTTGTTTGCTTCTGATTCTGAAGCCACTGTAATAACGGAAAGGTCATAGGATTTGAACATATCCTGATTTTTTTTGCCGTATGCAATTACTTCTTCCTGCGGAAAATCTGACATTGAGAAAGAAACTACATCAAATGCTTTTTCAGGTGAATTCATTGAATAAATGAATTTGGCTTCGGCTTCGGGACTCTTGGTACCAAAAAGTGTGTTCTGGTTGCCGTATATGTAGTAATTGGCAGTATCACCAAATAAATCGTTCTGGTACTGAGCTATGATTAATTCATCATGCAGTTCTTTGCGCATTGAAACTTTTGTGCTATCGCTGGTTTCGTTGTAAAGTTTTGGTGAATAGTTACCGTTTTCATCGGAAAAATAACGAATCATAATTCTGTCAATTGCAGAATCGGGAACAACGTATCCGCTTTTTTTAACTTCATCTTCAATTGTCATTCTTACAACTGTATCCGAAAAAGCCGACTGAATGCAGTTAAAAAATGTACTGTCACTAAGTTCTTTTTCGTTCTGAAGATGATTATTAAGCATTGTGGTAAAAACTGAACCCTGCTTGTATTCAATGGGCTTGTTTTTGTAATAACCCATCGGCGGCAGATCCTTTGCACCGGCGCCTTTGACCATTGTTGGTATAAAAATAAAAACAACGGCGGATAAAACTAATATGATTATTGACCCGATAGTAATTCCCAGCGGTTTTTTTGAACTTTTTGAATCGGTTTTCTGTACGTTAGATTTCATAAAAAACATCCTTTTGTGTTATTCGTCCGCAACAACGCAGATAATACGGATTAAGATTTTAACATTTTGGTTTTTATCTGTCAATTATTCGGTTTGTTTTGCAGGGCATAAAAAAAAGGTTGAACCCTTAAAGATTCAACCTTTATGAGCCATGCCGGCTTCGAACCAGCGACCCACAGATTAAGAGTCTGTTGCTCTACCAGCTGAGCTAATGGCCCGTGTTTTGTTGATAAACAATATGCGCGCCCGACACGGCTCGAACGTGCGACCTACGGATTCGAAGTCCGTTGCTCTATCCAACTGAGCTACAGGCGCATAAGTACAAGTGTCAGCCAAACACCACACATTGTTTTGCCGGGTGCCTGGTGGGATTTGAACCCACGACAACCAGATCCACAATCTGGCGCTCTACCCCTGAACTACAGGCACCATATTTTCAACAAGGCTTATACTAGCAAAAAATATTCCAAAATGTCAATAGATATGAAATTCTTACGTAAAATAATCTGCAATTGCTTATACAGAAGCGGGTCCCAGCGACGAAAAAACGGCAAGAGAACTTCCCATAGGGCTCCCTTCTTGCCGTTTTTTCTGCGTCCCGCTTCTGTATAAGTATATTTCAGCTTTTACAATAGCTCCTATAATTTCTTTCCTATTGATTATTTTTTGCTAACACAATAGTATGATTACGTTACTTTTAACACTTTTAAGGAGTCATTATGACAAGCTATAAAGAACTCGGTCTTGTAAACACTAAAGAAATGTTTGCAAAAGCCGTAAAAGGCGGATACGCAATTCCGGCTTTTAACTTTAACACTATGGAACAGATGCAGGCTATCGTTCAGGCTGCAGTAGAAACAAAATCACCTGTTATCATGCAGGTTTCAAAAGGCGCACGTAACTACGCCAACGCAACAATCCTCCGCTATATGGCTCAGGGTGCCGTTGAATACGCAAAAGAGCTTGGCTGCGCAAAACCACAGATTGTTCTTCACCTTGACCACGGTGATTCTTTTGAACTTTGCAAGGACTGTATCGATATGGGCTTCAGCTCAGTAATGATTGACGGTTCTTCTCTTCCTTATGAAGAAAACATTGCTCTTACAAAAAAAGTTGTAGACTACGCACACAAATATGATGTTACAGTAGAAGCAGAACTTGGTGTTCTCGCCGGTGTAGAAGACGAAGTTGCTTCAGAAGTTTCTCACTATACAAAACCGGAAGAAGTTATTGACTTTGCAAACCGCTCAGGCTGCGATTCTCTTGCAATTTCAATCGGTACTTCACACGGTGCATACAAATTCAAGCCGGAACAGTGCACACGCGATCCTAAAACAGGAAAGCTCGTTCCACCGCCGTTGGCATTTGATGTTCTTCATGCAATCGAAAAGAAGCTCCCTGGATTCCCGATTGTTCTCCACGGATCTTCTTCAGTTCCACAGGACGAAGTTGACACAATCAACAAGTTCGGCGGAAAACTTCCTGATGCAGTAGGTATTCCTGAAGAACAGCTCCGCGAAGCTTCAAAATCAGCAGTTTGCAAAATCAACATTGACTCAGACTCACGTCTTGCAATGACAGCTGCTATCCGCCAGTACCTTGCAGAACATCCTGATCACTTTGACCCGCGCCAGTACCTCAAACCGGCACGTGAGAACATGAAAAAGATGTATATTCACAAAATTGTAAACGTACTCGGTTCTAACGACAAGCTTTAATAGCACGATGATATAAGCAAAAAGCCCTGAAATATTTCAGGGCTTTTTTTATTTAAAAAAAACTGAATTAGGATGTATAATGACAGATAGAATCAAAATTAATGCAAAGGAATTTATATGGAACCAAAAAAACAGATGTATGACAAAGCAGGTCCTAAAGTTGCCGAAGCACTGAAGAACCGTAATTTTGACGCCTATTACTGTTCTACTGCAGAAGAAGCAGTTGCTAAAGTATTAGCGCTTATACCAAAAGAACACGTTGTGAGCTGGGGTGGTTCAGCAACGGTTGCTTCGCTCGGAATTCTCGATAAAATCAAACAGGCCGGTTATTCCGTAATTGACCGCGATACGGCAAAAAACATGGAAGAAAAAGTCGCTCTCTCCAAAAAAGGAATGCTTGCCGACACATATCTTTTAAGTTCAAATGCAATTACACAGGACGGTATTCTTTTGAATCTGGACGGAAACGGTAACAGGGTTGCAGCCTTAACGTTCGGACCTGATAATGTAATTGTTGTTGCAGGAATGAACAAGATTGTTAAAACAATCGAAGCCGGTGTTGACAGAGTACGCGGTTACGCTGCCCCTATGAATGCGCAGCGGTTTGACATAAAAACGCCGTGCAAAACAACGGGACAGTGCGCAAACTGCAAATCACCCGACAGCGTATGCGCTACCTTTGTAATTACACGTCTAAGCAGACCTGCTAAGAGGATTAAAGTTGTGCTCGTAGGAGAAGACTTGGGCTACTGATTTTAGAATATCAGTTCGTACATGGGGTCTTTGCCCGGATGAAGTTCCATGATGTGCTTTTCGCACGGGAGAACTTCGTCCGGATCATGCGTAACATGCAAAAGCGTTGTTATGCCTGAATCCGCAATATTCTGCAAAATTGCAAGAATACGTCTTTTGCTTGCCGAATCCAGTCCGTGGCAGGGTTCATCGAGAATAAGCAGTGGCGGACACTTTACAACAGCCCTTGCAATCAAGACGGCTCGCTGTTCTCCGTATGAAAGGTTTCCGAATTTTTCATCGTGTCTGCCTTCAAAACCGCACAAATCCAGCCATGAATCGGCAAGCACTCTTTCGTAGTCTCCTATTTCGCGGTAAATTCCGACTGAATCGTGCAGTCCGGAAATTACAATGTTTTCAGCACTCATTCCGCCAAAGTTTCTGTAATCCACATGCAGTCTGTATGAGACAATTCCCATTTTTTCTTTTAGTTCCCAAATTGTTTCGCCGGTTCCGCGTTTTCTACCGAACAAAGTAACATCGTTGCAAAAAACCTGGCTGTTATCACCGGTAATCAGTTCCAGCAGGGTCGTCTTTCCTGAACCGTTCGGGCCTCTGATAAGCCAGTGCTCACCATTGTTTACTTTCCAGCTGAGGTTGTTAAGAACTTTTTTTTCATCCCACTGAACAACAACGTTTTTCATTTCTATAAGAACAGGTATTTGCACTTTTAACGATTCCGGCTGCTGGACTATTCCTTCAGCCTGCGCCGCTTTTACGGCATTTTTAAGAAGTTCAAGGTTCTTGTCAAAGTTTTTTTTGTCGTTTTCAAGTCGTTCTGCGTTTATGCGCTCATAATCCGTCTTTTTGCCGCAAAAACTGATTTTTCCTTTGGAAAGTTCAAGTACGTTTGTAAACGAATCGGGTACAGCGTCAAATCTGTCCATCATCAGCAAAATCCGCGATTTTGTTTTGCTTTGAAGAAAACTTCGCAAATTTTTGCGGCTTTCTGTATCCAAACCTTCAAAAGGCTCATCAAGAACAAGCAGTTCTGGTTCGGCTGCCAAAGCCCTTACCAGCAGTGTTCGGCGGATTTCGCCGGTGGAAAGATATTTTAAGCCTCTGTCCAAAATGGACACAATGTTAAACGCTTTTATAACAGGATTTTCTTCAAGCGGCCGATTCTTTTTGTCGTCCGGCAGAAGCTCGGTAATAAACTCTCGCGGAGTTCGTCCTATGTCAACTCCGCCTTCCACAAATTCAGACTCGTCATTTAGTTTTTCTTCTTCTATCAGTTTTGCGGCAGCTTCAAACGAAACGGCAATTGTAGAATTCTTACACCGGTTAAAATACAGCCCGACACTTTCCTTTCCTGTTTCTTCGTCGGTCAATTTTTCAGGAATCAGCTCAAGTCCTCCGCTTAATGCGGATGCCAATGCACTCTTTCCACCGCCGTTTGTACCTGTAACAACCCAGTTTTCATCACTGTTCATTACCCAGTTCAAGTGTGAAAGGAAAACGCTTTTTCCGTCCGTTACATAGCAGTTCTTTATTGTGATAAGCGGTTGTTTTTCAAGCTGCGCCATTAGTTACCTGTCTACCCCATACTGAGCGTAATAACTGTCCAAAGCAGCTTTTATTCCAGAATCAATTATAAGTTTGCCGTTAAAAGGTGTTTGCGAGAGATATTCGGTTACTTCGTCCATCGTAACGATGGCTTTTGCAGGAAATCCGTACAAATCGGTAATCTCGTCAAGAGCGCATTTTGAACCTTTGCCCCGCTCAAGCCTGTTGAGTGAAACCATAAGTCCTTTTATCTGAACCTTTCCCTGCGCCTGAACAATGGGAAACGTTTCTTCTATTGACTTGCCGGATGTTGTTACATCTTCAATAAATACAACTCTGTCACCGTCTTTTATTGGAGAACCGAGCAAAATACCCGTTTCGCCGTGATCTTTTGCTTCTTTGCGGTTGGAACAGTAGCGGATTTCTTTGTTATAAAGCCGTGAAAAGGCAATTACGGTTGCTACGCTCAGAGGGATTCCCTTGTATGCAGGACCAAACAGAATGTCAAAATCATCACCAAAGTTTTCGTATATGGCTTTTGCATAATACTCACCCAGTCGTGAAAGCTGACTGCCAGTTATATACGCTCCCGCATTCATAAAAAACGGTGATTTTCTTCCGCTTTTAAGCGTAAACTCACCGAATTTTAAAACGTCGCTTTCAACCATAAATTTTATGAATTCTTTTTTATATTCGTCCATCACTTACTCCCCAAGTTCGCATTATTCTGTTCCGTAAGGTATTTTATTAACATCTGTGAATTTTTTACAATCGATTCATAATCAAAATATTCCGCAGCGCTCCTTATAAGACTGAGGGCATCGGTTATTTTCTTTTCCCACTTGTATGTTTCCAGTTCTTCAGCAGCATCTTTTACGAATAAAATGTTGTAATTGTCGGCGGCGTTTTTTATTGCCGTTATTTTTTGGTATAAAAGTTCAACATTGCCGTCCTGCGTAGGAACAATTGTGTTTTCATCCGTTTTTATGCTGTTCAGGCAAACTTCAATATCACCGGCAGTTTCTTTTATCATATCAAGACAGTTTTCGGAGTTTTCATCAATAAACGCGGCGTTTTCTTCGGATGCGGCTTTTTCCAGCCTTGCGGCAATAACGCTGAGTTTTTCCGCACCGATTGCTTTTGAAGCGCTCTTTATTGCGTGAATGTTGACGGCATAATCACGCCAGTCTTTTCTTGCGTATGCGTCGGATAAAAGCTGCATTTTTTGTCTTGAATCAACTACATACGTCTTTAAAACATCAATGTAGGCGGTTATGGAATTGCCCGCATATTTAACGCCCGAAACAGTGTTCACGTTTGGAATTACGAACTGAATGTCCTGAACGTTATCAGACTGAACGGGTTTTTGAACACGCGGCACTATCTTGCCGGTCGGAAGCCATCTGGCAAGAATATCGTTCAATTCGTTCTTTTCAACCGGCTTGGTTAAATAATCATTCATTCCCTCAGCCAGGAACTTTTCCTTTATACCGGACAGTGCATTCGCCGAAAGCGCTATAATCGGCGTTTTACTGTTTTTGTTGCTCATTTTTCTGATTTCTTTAGCGGTTTCCATGCCGTCCATTCCGGGCATGAGATAATCCATAAAAATGAGGTCGTATGTTTTTTCCTGCAAAAGACTCAAGGCGTCAAAACCGGAAGTTACCGTATCGGTGCTTATACCGTGCAGTTTGAGCAGACCGGATGCAATCTGAAGGCTTACGGCGTTATCGTCAACAAGAAGAACGGTTGCTTTGGGTGCATATACATCTTTCAGCGGCAGAGAATTAGTATGCTGCCGCAGGGGAGATTCCTCCGACAAAAACTGCGCAAGGGTAATACAGCTCAATGGAGACTGCAAAACGTATACATTCTGCTCGTTAGGATAATTGTAGTCGTTGGTGGCTATAACAACTACCGGAGTATTGCTGCCGGAACGTTCCAACAAAGTGCGCACACGCGAAAAATACATTGCTGACACAAAGATGTAATCATAATCATAGTCTTCCTGCAAACCGGAAGAAAAATCCAATGCAGAAGCTGTGAGTCTTGCGTTTACGCCCAAAAGTTCAAACTGTTTGAGCAAAAAGCTGCTGTAACGGCGGCGAGGCTCAAAAATCAAAATATCTTTTTTCTTTATTTTTTCAAGTTCAACAAGCGGATATTCATTACGGATCCGCTGTTTTACCTTTGCGGTAAATGTTGTTCCGTTTCCGTACTCACTGTGAAAGTCCAGAGAACCATCCATTAGTTCACACAGTTTTCTTGAAAGAGCAAGCCCGATTCCTGTTCCAGCCACATTCATATCATTATCAAGCCGCTGGAACATTTTAAAAATCTTTTCCTGTTCTTCTTCTTTTATACCTATGCCGGTATCCTGAATTTCAAATTCAAGTTCCAGTATTTCGGAATCTACGGTTCCATTTATGCGGACAGTAATACTGCCTTCTTTTGTATACTTGAGGGAATTTGAAATAAGGTTCAAAAAAACTTGTTTTATCCTTGCACAATCACCGATAAGCTGGGCTGGCAAAGTGGGATCAACATAAATGAAAAACGAGAGGTATGTTTCGGACAGTTTAAGGCGGCTGCTTGTAATTATATCATTCACCAAATCCGCAAAATCGTAGGGAACCGGGGTTATTTCCAAATTGCCCGATTCCAGATTTGAAAAATCAAGAATATCAGAAACAACGTTAAAAAGATTCCGGCTGGAAGAATTTATATTCTGCGCATAATTAAGGATTTCGGACGGAAGGTTTCCGGTTCCCAGAATAAGGTCGCTCAAACCCATAATCACATTCAGAGGAGAACGAAGTTCGTGCGTCATATTTGCAAGAAAATTGGATTTTGCATCCGTACCGGCAACCGCCTGTGTTCTTGCAGTTCCCAGTGAAGTTCTGAGTTCAGACTGCCGCATCTTGGAGAATATCAGCTTAAACGGAACCGAAAGCCGCATCAGTTCTTCCTGCGAAAAAGAAAGCGGAACCTTAAATGTGTCGATTTCTATAAAGCCGCAGAGTTCAAACGCGTCTACAAGCGGCAGTATGCATTTTGAAACTGTATGGTTAGCCGCCATTTTATATTTGAGTCTGCCGGATGATTCGGAAGATGGTGTAAGTATGTAGGGATTACCTTTTACGAGCTTTTCCAGCGAATCGGGTAAAATTTCTTCCAAAGAAAAGACTGAACCGGCATGAAATTTGTTCTGCGCGTTTTCTGCGGATTCCCAGAACACAGACAGCAGACAGTTTTGGATGGAATCCTTTTGCAGCTGCCAGATGCATATTCTGTCAGCTGAAATTTGTTTTCCTATGTTTTTAAGGATTTCTGTAATATTTTTGTTGATTTGTTCGTCGTATTTTGTCTGCTGAAGGGCTTCATCCACAAGAGAAATGAGATGCAAAAGGTCACATCTGCTTTTTACGGGTTCTGAATGTTTTGACGTTTTGAAGAAGTACAAAAACGCAAAATAAACACACAAAACAAGCAGTATAACAAAAAGAGTTATAAAAAGAACCGGAATTCTTTCAAACACGACCATACCGGCAAGAGATGAGGAAGTTCCGGCAAATAAAAATCCGCTTAAAAATGCGAACAAAATTATCAGGAACAATAAACGCTTCATAATCTATTCTTTTATCAAATCACTGATTCTCTTGGAAAGGGTTTCCGCGTCAAATGGTTTTGTTATGTAGTCCAAAGCTCCTGCCTGCAAACCTTTTTTTACGAGATCCGTTTCTGTATGTGATGTTAAAAAAACAACTGGAATCTTTGCCCAGGCAGGATCAGTTTTCATTTTTTCAAGGATAGAAATTCCGTCAATATCAGGAATTTCTATATCCAGCAAAACCAAATCAGGAGTATTTTTCTCCAGAGCCGAAAAAAACTGTTTTCCTGAAATAAGCAGGGTCAGTGTAAAAGAATTCTTCAGGGATTTTTCAGCCAGCTTTAAAGTTGTAATGCTGTCATCAACAATAAAAATACGTTTCAATGCAGGTTCTCCACACTACGAATGCTATCATAAAATCAGTTTTAATGAAAGATGATTTATTTTGTTTTGGGAACTTCCGCATCATGCTGGCGGATGTAAACAGGTCCGTCATAGTCCTGCATTGGAGCCTTTCCGCTTTTGAACATTTCTTCTGCACAAAGCAGAACATAATCGGCGAAACATTCTTTTCCGTTAAAAACATGGAACTTTTGGTCAGGTCGCAGTTCAAGAAGCTTTTCAACGCAAAGGGGAGCATCCGTTCCTGTTACCAGTATGTCTTCTTCCCTGTCAATGTTCCCAAGCAGTTCTTCCGGCGAAAGGTCGGAAGCTTCAAGCGACAGTTTTCCATTGCGGTATATTGAAACATAAAAGCGTTCTTTTTTTGCATCGATAACAGGAACTACAGTTCCAGAAAAATCTCTGAAAGGATAAAAATATGCCTGCAAAGTCGGCACACCATAAAGCGGGCACCCTGTTGAAAGTTGAAAAGCTTTTAAGGCGGCAAAACCAAGCCGCAATCCCGTAAAGGAACCGGGACCGGACGAAAGCGCAACAAAGTCCAAATCAGCAGGAGTTAGTTCCGCTTCGCGAAGTACTGTTTCTACAGCAGGCAGGAGTTTTTCGGACTGACGCAGTTCAAGGTTAAGAATCAGAGAAGCATGTGTGCTTCCGTTATATGCGGCAGCAGAAATTCTGCCGGTTGATGTATCAAGGGCAAGGGCTTTCATATAGTTTTTCCTGTTTTATTATATCTGTTTATGCAATCAGTTTTTCCACTCATACGGCCAGTTTTCTATGGTGATGAGCCGTCCGTCATCTTTTTGGGCTGAAAGTGAAATGGTAATCGTTTTTTTGGGGAGAACTTCCCTCACCTTTTCGCTCCATTCAATTACACAAACACCGCTGCCGTAAAGCATTTCTTCAGCTCCCAGATCAAGAAAATCCTCTGCCGAATCCAGCCGGTATGCGTCAATATGATAAAGATGCAGATTTCCATCATATTCAGAAACAATTGTAAAAGTTGGGCTGGAAACATTTTCGGTAATACCGAGCGCTTCAGCAATTCCTTTGGTAATGGTGGTTTTTCCCGCGGCAAGAGTTCCTTCCAGAGCAATGCAATCGCCTTTTTTCAGGAATTTTCCTATTTTTTTTCCAAGTTCGATTGTTTCTTCCGCAGTTTTTGTATTAAACGAAATCAGGGCAGTTTTCCTTCCCGATCCATATTGATAATGTGTTCCTTAACGCATTTTATGACCGGCAAAAGGGGATAACTCAACGGTTTTGTAAATTCAATGTCTATCTGGCTTTTTCCTGTAGGACCGGTTTCAATTATGAAATTTATAGGAGTTTCGATAGTTTCCAAAGGTATTTCGAGAACTGCAAACGCTGAAAATTTTCTGATATAATAAAGCCCGCTTTCTTCTCTGGAAAGATTTTTTAGCTCCAAAACTTTCATCCAAAAACTCCAAAGTGTATAAATGATACTATTTTTGAAATGAAAACGCAAGTGCAATTAAAGAAAGTTAAAATCTTTTAAAGCAATGACGCACACTCTGAAATCTGGCGCATCCTCGGTGCAAATTCGTATTCAGCTATATCGCCGATTGTTACGGTATCTTTCATTTCTACAGCCTGCAAAAAATCCTGCAAAAGCGGATTGAGTTCCTGAATAAAAGCGGTTATCGGGGTTCCGTCTATCACGATTTTTTCAAAATGATTCGGGAAAAAAGAAAAATACGGAAGCAGATCAAAAAGAGCAGAAAGAGAATCTGCCAGCTCCGAAACTGAAGCCATAGCCTCATTGTCCTTGTTCTGCTGAAATTGAAGAGGAACCTGCTCCAGCCTTGAGGGAAGAGAAGCAAACTGTTCAAAGATTTTTAATGCAACGTCTTTTACATCGGTATAGGAAACTGATTTGAGCGAAAGTTCTTTTACACTGTCTATAGGTTTTTCAAAAAGGGCATCCAATTGCGAAGCCTGAAATACTTCGGAATCAGCCTGTATTTCTACAATAGTAGCTTCATTTTTTTCAAGCTCTTCTTCCATGCCTCTTAATACATCGCCAACTGTTTTTTCTGTTTCAAACACAATGTCAAGCGGAACACCATCTAAACGAACATCCATAAAATCCCCTAGTTCTTATTTTTTGAATTTTGATTGTTAAAATTAGTTATTGAATTTGACTGCGATTCCAAACTGTTAAGCGTACTTTCCATTGCACTGTATTTTTGCTTGAGCTCTTTTTCTTTTTCGGCAATCTGCGTTTCGAGCTTTTTTATCTGCGCTTCAGAAGATTTTACCTTGGAATCAAGACCGGATGTTTTTGTTGAAATTATGCCTCCGGTCTGCGTGTACGCCAAAAGGTTCTTGTCAACAAGGAATGCAATTCCGGTATCAGTTACCAAATCATTGTCACTGTCATATCCGAACAGGTTCTTTATTTCGGCGAGGTTTTCCTGCAGTGCCGTATCAAGTTTTTTCTCGTCTATTTCCAAATAGCCGCGTAGCTGCGAAGCGTTTATTCCTGAAGAAGTTCCGGTTTTGGACGCTATTCCTATTTGCGAAAGCATGCGGATTGTATCGTTTGATTCAATCTTGTACGCTGCGGACATTACGCTCTGCAAAACCTGCTTGTTAGATGTAAGCGTAAAATCTGCCTGAAAGAGACCGAGCCGCTTCATGGCATCAGAGCGTTCATCATCCGTAAAGTATTCTATTTCGTTTACTATTTCTTCTTTTGTCTGAGTCAGAATGTTAAGCTCAGCCATAAGCCGGTTATAATTACCGACAAATTCGATTATTGAGCTTTTTATATTGTCATTGTCTGTTTCTACTGTTAAAGTAACAGGCTTTTTTGATTCACTTTCCAAATTAAGGGTTATATTGGGAATTATGTCGTCTATCTTGTTAGAAGGACGGGTCATACTGATTCCCTCATATTTTACACAAGCATCTGCTGCTGTTGAAACAGGATTAAGAGGTGTCATTCCCCTGTCAGCCTGAACATCACGGATTTGGATGTTTGAAACTGCGAGAGATTTTCCTGTGTTAAAATTCTTTATTTCTATACTGCTTATTTCGGGGACGTCAGAAAGTTTAAACTTGACGTAAGCGTTCCCGTCTTCGTCAGGGCGAAGCCCTGCAAGTGCTACTTCAGTTCCGTTGGCTTTTTTTATGTAGACAACGGTATTTGTTTCCACTTTTTCAGTTTTTTCCGGCTCAACAAACGGCAAGTCCGTATCCATTTGAGCATTTGAAATTGTAATACCTGCAAATTCTACCGTTCCAGGCTCAGGAAGAACCGGTGCGGAAAATTCGGCAGTTTTTTCGTTTTCGGTCAAATCCTGTACATCAGAGAACTGGACTTTCATTGTCAGATATTTTTCCAGATTGTCCAAAGCAGATTCCGGAATTTTTACCGCAACACCATTCTGCGGTGGAACAGAAAGCACACCGGATTTAAGCGCCACCTTATCAGCTGTAAGCTGTGAAACGGAACTAAGCTCACGAGTAGATTTTAAAAGCGTAACTGTGTTGCTGCTTCCACCGAGGCGGATTATTCCCGTTCCAGCGGCGAGAGAAAGCGCATCATCCTCGAACGAAAGTGTGTTTTCGGCTCCGGTTTGCAGTGCTTCAATCGAAAGGACTTTTTCATCATTGCTGTAACCTACAAGTGAAGCTTTTAAAATGTCCTTTGAACGTTTATTAAGCGTATCAACAAAATCGGCAATCGGACCGCCTTTCCAGTTGAAGGAAACGGTCTTTGTACCGACCTTAAACGTGTATTTACCGGGTTGTACCGTAAAATTTTTGGGTATTTGGTTTGAAAGAAATTTGTCCGCGGCGGCAACCTGCAGAACTTCAACCTTGTAAGTTCCGGCAGCAGCGTCTCTTGTAGCTTCCGCGGTAAGTGCGTCTTCCTGTGAAGACACAACATTTTTGTCTGTGAACGGGTTATTATAGGAAAATAGACCTCGGGCGCTGTCTCGCACCGAGGTCATGTACTGATTTACCCGCTGCAAGCATTCCTTTTCAAGCTTATATGACTCAAGTCTCTGCTGTTCCCTTTTGAGAGGAACTTTTTCCAGTTCTATCAAACTGGTAACGAGGTCATTTGTCTTGTACTTGTCGCTTACACCGGGTATATTTATCTCAGCCATTTAATCTTTTCCCAATACAGTCACTAGATTTTCTCATCGACTAAAAGCGCCTGCGCTTCTATCATGCGAGCATGAAGTTTCTGTATATCTTCAGATGGAATCTCCTTAATAATCTTGTTGCTAGATGGATCTACAATCGTAACGACAACAGTATCAAGTTCCTGATTGACGTTAAATTGAACCTTTCTTCCAAGACTATTGGAAAAATCCTTCTGAATCCGTTCAATCTCAGCTTTAACGGTCTCCAGATTAGGCTCTTCTGGTTGCGACTTAGCAACGCCAGATGAAGGTAACGTTACCGCCGTCTGCTGCACTTTTCGTGCGACATTGCTGTTTACTAACCGGCCATCCGTGGCCATTTGCTGCCCAAGAACATTTGTTACAATAGCCATGGGCTTGCCTCCTAAAGAACACACGGGGAAGGGGTGCACGACCCCGTGTTTTATAATTCATCAAAAAGATGACATCCAGCAGTCTCTTTGATGATTTATGGTTAGCGCAGGATACTAAGTACGTTCTGTGAGTTTGAATTAGCCTGAGCCAACATTGCAACACCAGATTGTGTGAGGATCTGGTTTTTGGTGAATTCTACCATTTCTGTAGCCATATCGGTATCACGGATTCTTGATTCTGACGCCGTAAGGTTTTCTGCTGCAATGGCGATGCCTCTTGAAGCAGTTTCAAATCTGTTCTGGAAAGCACCAAGATCTGCGCGCTGTTTTGTAACAGTCTTTAAGGCAGAATCAATTGTTGCAATTGTCATATTTGCACTTTCCGGTGTGGCAAGCGAAATAATGGAATCAACGTCACCCTGCAATCCTGACAAGCCGAGAGCCTGCGCAGTCATTGTACCGATAAAAATCTGTACATTCTGATCTACGTTAGCACCAACATGCAACTGCAGATAACGCGGGTTAGTTCCAGTATTTGCAAATCCACCGGTAAGAAGATTCATACCGTTAAACTGCGCCTGACTTGCGATTCTGTCAACTTCTGCAACAAGCTGAGAAACCTCAACCTGAATCTGAAGTCTGTCATCATCAGAATAAATACCGTTAGCTGCCTGAACAGACAATTCTCTCAAACGCTGAAGAATATCTGTTGTTTCGTGAAGGAAACCTTCTGTTGTCTGTATAAATGAAATACCATTCTGAATGTTCTGATTAGCCTGATTAAGACCACGAACCTGTGAACGGAGTTTTTCAGATACCGCAAGACCTGAAGCATCATCACCGGCTTTATTTATCCGCATTCCTGAACTGAGTTTTTCAATATTACCTACGACATTGTCATTGGCAATATCCAACATACGATTAGCATACATTGAACTCATGTTGTGATTAATAATCATATTACCCTCCATGTTATAAACGTAAAGCATTCCATGCTTTAGCCCGTGTATGTATCGAGCAGGATAAAAGAATTGCACCCCTTTTATCCCGGATTAAGACTCATACAGCAGGAACAGAAACTTTCCCGTCAATTTCCGTCTATGCTGTTACATACATCAATGAAAGGTGTTTTTCAAAGATCAACTATGCCTTCTTATCCAGGCACAAACATAATGGCAGGAAGCCACAAGTGCATTATAGCACGCAATGACTTCCTTGTAAAATTGTTTTTTCAACAATTTTACTGCCATTATATTACACTATCTGAGCAGTGACAATACATTCTGTGAACTGCTGTTAGCCTGAGCCAACATAGCAACTCCAGACTGAGAAAGAACCTGGTTCTTTGTGTATTCAACCATTTCTTTCGCCATATCTGTATCACGAATACGTGATTCAGAAGCCTGAAGATTTTCCGCAGTATTATCAATGCCGCGAACTGCATGTTCCAAACGATTCTGGTAACCGCCGAGATCAGCTCTCTGCTTGTTTACCTTTTTCAATGCTTCATCAAGTGTGTTGATTGCGCGGTTGGCATCATCCGGTGTAGAAAGGCTCAACACTGATTCATCACCGAGGTCACGAACACCAAGAGCACCAGCTGTCATTGTACCAATGAAAACGTTTACTCTCTGGTCCATGTTTGCACCAATATGGAACCACATAGAAGCAGTAACGGCGTTTTCGCCTGTAGGACGTGCAAAACGACCTGTAAGCATGTTCATACCGTTAAACTGTGCCTGGCTGGCAATGCGGTCTACTTCTGCAACGAGCTGAGAAACTTCAACCTGAATCTGCATACGATCTTCTGAGGTGTAAATACCGTTAGCTGACTGAACAGCAAGTTCACGGAGTCTCTGAAGGATATCAGTTGTTTCATTCAAATAACCTTCTGTTGTCTGGATAAAACTGATAGCGTTAGAAGCATTCTGTGAAGCCTGATTTAAACCGCGAATCTGTGAACGCATTTTTTCAGATACAGCAAGACCTGATGCATCATCGCCTGCACGGTTAATTCTTAAGCCCGATGAAAGTTTTTCCATATTCTTTTGTACTGCTAAGTTTGTTACTCCGAGTACGCGGTTTGAATACATAGCCGACATGTTGTGGTTGATGACCATAGTTTTCCTCCGTGGAAAGATGTAAAACAGCTTCCATGCTGTTTTTCTGTACAAAAGTTTTATAAAAAGTACAAGGCATCTTTTTTTTGACTTCTGTACAATGAGAAGAATAAGAAGTTCACTTCTACGAAGTATTTTTTCGTTATTTCTCCTCCCTTTTTTTTTCGGAAGACATAAAAAAAAACTTAACAAAAAAAACAAAAAATTTTGATTTTTTTTAATTTTTTTTTCTTAAGGTCATAAAGAATTGGAGATATTAGTGTTTTACAGTTTATTTTGCGGGTTTCCGCGTTACGAGACTGACTCTTCCGGCATTGTATCCCCAGCGTTTATTTACATATTCATCCAAAATTTTTGCTGAAGCAACAAAACCTTCAGCGTTTGTTTCCAGAATGTACTCAACTTTATCGGGATCAGTGCGGTTTATTGTCTTTCTTGTCGCAAGAATTTTTGTAAAATATTCACCAACCTCGTACAATGGTTGCTGCATTATGTATGCCATAAACTCATTCTGTATAAGGTAAGTATCGCGCAAATCGTAATTCAAGTCAGAAGTTACCGTAAAATAGCGCAGCAAAAATGCAAGTGATCTTTCATCCGTGCGTTCATAAACCTCACGGACTTTTTCCCTGAAATCCTCATCAATAAAAAACAGACAGTGAAGACCTTCGTGTGCAATGAACTTATTACGCAGGTATGTGGTGGATTCACGCGAAATGGAGACCAAGGCTCCCTGCCCCGCTGTTATTGAACCGTCAGCGTTTTTTACAATTATTCCGTGTCCTGTAAGAATCTCGCACAACAGATTTTCATAATCATTCAAGGGAAAATTTTCCTGACGGGCAAGCTCAAAAAAGCCTGCCAGCGATTCCGCACGATAATCGTGCGCATTATAGCCGTGCTGATTTTCTATCACGGAATCAGCGGGCAGCGTTCCTCTATAGCCGGCTTTTTCCGTATAAAATGCCAGGCGTTTAAATAATTTGTCTTGAATTTCATAATCCGCCGTATCAAAGAATAATATAGAAGGAAACTGCTCCCAGCTGAAAACTTCAAAGTCATTTCTCCGCCACAAATTTTGCGGCCAGTTTTCTATCATTCCGGGATCAGTCGCAATCGGAACAAGCGGCGAGCTTGTATCCGATGGCAAAATCTTTTCGCAAATCAAGCCCGTAACGCAGTCTTCTTCGCCTGCCCGTTTTACAAATACCGCAGCATCGTCCGCGGAACGGAACACGGAGGGATAAAGCGTAACAACACTCTGATTCGGAGCATGGCGTATAGTTACAACGTCATTGTTCAAAGCAAGAGTTGAATATCGACTTGAAGTTTTTTCCGCATTGTTCAAATGAACAGAAAGTTTAACAGCAGCACGCGGCAGTTCAAATGAAGAAAGCAGAGTTTTTAATGAACCGCCTTTTTCGGAAAAACCGAACCAAGGCGTTCCCTGCAAAAGCCACCCTGTTTTTGATTCTACAAAAGCAGCCTTTTCTATTCTGACAGGAACGGACGAATACACAAAAAAACCTTCCGGCTTTTTGTTCTTTGGAACGGCAAGCGACAACACGCATTTTTTGGAATATAGACCACTTGCAAAATTTGTAGGAGAAATTGTTGTATTCAATTTGTTTTTGCTCTTAAAATCTTCCTTATACAAAAAGCCGAAGTAAAAAGTCTCTTTTTCGTCAAAATCCGACTGCGAAAGGGTTAAAACTTGAATTTGCAGTGCTGTGTCATCTGTTGGAGAAAAATCTTCCGGGAATCCGTAATACAAATACGACGATTTTTGTGTATCGACAATTTCTGATTTTTCAGCGTTCGCATTCAGCGCCCTCAGTGGAAAGTTGGAATTTTCACAGGACAAACGCAGAATACTTTCTTTGTGTGCCGAACAAGAAAAACACAGAAAGGAAAACAATACAACAAACAACCGGTTTATTTTTCTCATACTTACTACCTTATTTTTTTAAAATCGTATAAAGTATATCCATATATATGGAAGTAAATTATACTTTTTTAACTCTTTCTCCTCACGGCAACATTCAGCATTTAATAGAAGAAGAACAGAGGTTTTTTAGTACCGAACACACTATCAGACCGTTCTATCCGCTGATATGTCCGGTAAAAGAACTAACAAATGAAATCAATTCCAAAGAACAACATCTAATACTAGCTGAATATCAGCACTTATTCCAGTGCAAAAAAACAGTTTTTACGCTGGAAAAACCGTGTTTAAGCGGAAACGCTCTGTACCGCAGGCTGCAATGGAATCAGCAGGATATTTTACACTATGATGACATCGATTTTAATGGAATAAAACTTAATACAAATTCTTTTTTTTATGGAACAGTAAAAAAAGACCTTGACAAAGTTAAAGAGCCGAAAGAAGTTTTTTTCAAAACTAATTCATCTTTGCTTACTATTAAAGTATTCCGCCTTTGCATTATCACTTTTACGGTTAATGAAAACAATCCGTTGTTTTATACATGGAAAGAAAAGTGCAGTGTCTGGACGGCCAATAACAACCGGTAGCATTTTTCCGGTGTTGAAACAACTATCCTTTTTAACTATAATCGAATTATGAGCAATAAAGAAGAAAAGAATCCCCTGCTCTGCCACTGGGCAGACCAGATGGCAGAAAAAATCATTCATGAAAAAGGCGATTTGGATTTATACACATGTGCATCGGGAATTACTCCGTCCGGCACAGTTCATATCGGAAACTTCCGCGAAATTATCACCGTAGATCTGATTGTACGGGCATTGGAAGCACGCGGTAAAAAAGTAAGATTTATTTATTCCTGGGACGATTACGATGTTTTCCGCAAAGTCCCGGCAAATATGCCCGATCCGGAAATTCTCCAGAACTATCTGCGTTATCCTATCACAATGGTACCTGACACCACAAAACGCAACGAAAATTACGCCCGTCACCACGAAGTTGATATAGAAACCCAGCTTCCGCGCGTCGGCATTCATCCTGAATTTTTGTATCAGGCGGAACGATACAGAGCCAACCGCTATGTGGAAGGTATGAAAAAAGCATTGCAGAACAAGGAACTCATAAAAGAGTGCCTTAACGAATATCGTGACGATGCCCACAAAATGAAAGCTGAAGACGAATATTGGCCGGTTGCGGTTTTCTGCAGCAAATGCAATAAAGATACAACAAAAATCAAGTCTTATGACGGCGAATACGGAATCAGTTACGAATGTGAATGCGGAAACTGTGAAACAGCTGATTTAAGAACATTCAAAGGCGCAAAACTCGGCTGGCGCGTTGACTGGCCTATGCGCTGGAATGAGGAAAAAGTTGTTTTTGAACCAGGCGGAAAAGATCACATAAGTCCCGGCGGTTCATACGATACGGCAAAACTTGTTTCAAAAAAAATATACGGTTGGGATGCACCGGTTACAATGCGGTACGACTTTGTAAGTCTAAAGGGTGTTCCCGGCAAAATGTCCTCTTCAAAAGGAAAAGTTATTTCGCTTGTTGACACTCTTGAAGTTTATCAGCCGCAGGTTTTGCGCTACATTTTTGCAGGTGTAAGGCCAAACACTGAATTTTCAATAAGTTTTGATCTTGATGTTCTCAAAACATACGAAGACTATGACAAAACAGAACGCATAGTTTACGGCGTTGACAAAGTAAAGAACGAAGAAATCTTCAACAAAGAAAAACGCATTTATATGCTCAGTCAGATTGACGGAAAAATTAAGGAAACAATGCCTTATCAGATTCCGTTCCGACTTCTTACAACACTGCTCCAGATTCACTCCGGAAACGTTGACGAAGTAATTGCATACTTAGGCGACGTAAAACCGGAACAGGAAGAAACATTCAGACAGCGTGCCGCATGCGCCTGGTTCTGGATTACCGAAGCAGCTCCGACCTGTGCGGAAGAATTCTGCTTTGCGCTCAGAAACGACGGCAAACCTGTTCCAGTCACAAAAGAACTGGCAGCCGCTGTAAAAAAAATCCGTGAAGACGTTGTTCCAAAGCTGGACGGATTTCAAACAGACAAAGACTGCCAGCAGGCTATTTACGAAGTTGCCACAGCGCTTTCAATGGATACAAAGGTTCTTTTTACAGGACTTTATAACGTGCTTATAAACAAAGACCAGGGACCACGCCTCGGAAGTTTTTTCCGCATAATCGGCAAAGAACGGCTTGAAAAGATTCTTTCACTTGCTGTAGCTGACGAAAACGCCGCTGCCGTAAAAACCAATACTCCCGCAAAAAAACTTACTCCTGCGGAAATCGACAAACTGCCGCTTG
>DBWK01000128.1 GCA_002308875.1 Treponema sp. UBA1240 | reverse complement strand
TCACTTGCAATCGGTGTTGTTTCTTCTGTATTTACAGCATTGTTTGTTTCCAGACTTATGTTTGACTTTGATACTGAAGTTCTCCACAGAGAAAAGCTTAGTATTGGCTGGGGGATTAAACAATGAAAAAAGTCATAAAATTCAATAAGATGTACATCCCGTTTGTAATTTTAAGCACACTGCTTATTGTGAGCGGTATTTGCGGTTATTTTACAAAGGGAATAAATTACGGCATAGACTTTAAGCCCGGTTTGGTTCAGGAAGTTCGCATCGCACCTTCCGCTGTTTTTCTGACATACGAGGGAAATACCTCTGTTTCCGTACGGACATCAACTGCAGGTGTTTCTATTGTTATAAGCGGTGTAGGTTCTGACAACACAACTTATGATTTTTATTACGGTCAGTATCCGACTGTTGCAGAGCTTGTTGCTGCTCTTAATACGGTTGAAGGCGTAAAAGCCGTTGCAAATGTAAGCGGTTCTCTGCCGTCAACGGGAATGTTTACAGATTCTGAAATTTCAAATGTTCTTTCTGAAAAACCTTATGCGCTTTATCGTTCTTACGAAGAAACCGCTTCTATTGAAGATGTTCGTGTAGCACTTGCTTCACTGCCCGAAGCTGATGTAAAAGAATCGGGAACAGGAAACGAAAAAGGTTTTCAGATTCGTGTAGGAGACGACGGTTCTGACAAGGATGTAAGTGCCAAAAACAAATCGCTTATCAATGCGGCTTTAACACGCGCATTCGGAAAGGACAACGTTGTAGTTGTAAAAACTGATTTTATTGGTGCAACACTTTCCGCTTCACTTGTCCGCAATACAGCTTACCTTGTATTGGGAACCTTGTGTTTGATCTGGATATATGCAGCTTTCCGCTTTAAGTGGGATTTTGCTCTTGGTGCCGTTATCGCTATTATTCATGATGCGCTGATTATGGTAACGTTTGTTGTATGGACACAGATGGAATTTACATCGCTTTCAATAGCAGCCGTTCTTACGGTAGTAGGTTATTCAATCAACGATACTGTTGTTGTTCTTGACCGTGTACGTGAAAATGTTCGTTTGGGACGTTCCAAGATTTTTAAGGAAATCCTGAATATTTCACAGTCGGAATGTTTGTCACGTACTCTCATTACAACAATAACAACCCTGCTTGCAATTATTTCTCTGTATGTGTTTACAACAGGACAGATGAAAGATTTTGCACTGCTCCTTATTGTTGGTATGATTTCAGGTGTTTATTCAACAATCTTCATTGCAGGTGCATTCATTGCCCTTTGCCGAAGACACTGGAAACCTTCTGATGAAAAGCAGAAAACACCTGCTGTTGCCGCATACTGATTTTTAGATTTTTTGTAATATAAGAGGCTGGCTTTTTAGCCAGCCTCTTTTTTCAGGAATATGATGATTGTAAAAAGAGCTGAAGTTTTGGGATATTGTATGGGTGTCCGCCGTGCGGTTGAAGCCGCTGAACGGGCTGTACGCGAAAACCCAGCAAAAAAAGTTTATACACTCGGTCCTCTTATTCATAATGATTCCGCGCTTGAAGCCTTAAAAAAACTTGGAATTCAGGTTCTTTCCGAAACCGGCTCAGAGCTGCCGCCTGTTCCCTGTGATTCCATCGTTGTAATAAGGGCTCATGGGGTGCCTCCTGAAATTCTGTATAAATTTGAAAAAAGCGGCTGCGAAGTTGTAAACGCAACATGTCCGCGTGTTCTTTCAAGCCAAAAACGTGCCGCCGAATATGCAAAAAAACGGTATACAGTAATTCTTGCCGGTGACGTTAATCACGGTGAAATTTCCGGTATAAGCGGCTATGTTCGGGAAAATGATGCGGACTGCATTGTTGTACAGAATGAGGAAGAAGCCGAAAAAGTCTGTGTAAAAAATGAAAAAGTAGTTTTGCTAAGCCAGACAACAATATCACAGAAGGAATACGATAAAATTGCCGGTGTTTTACGTCAAAAAATTCCAAACATAATAATTTGCAACACTATATGTCCTGCCACGCAGGAAAGACAATCCGCACTTGTAAACCTGTGTTCGGACGTAGACGGAATTCTTGTTGTGGGCGGACGACATTCAGCAAACACAAAACGCCTTCATAATACAGCACTTTCTCTTAACGTAAAATCGGAGCTTATTGAAAACGCTTCTGAAATACCTTCGGATTTTTTTAAGCTGGATAAGGTAGGGATTTCTGCGGGAGCTTCAACGCCTGATTTTGTAATAGACGAAGTTGAAAAAGCCTTGAAAGCATAAAAAAAGCTGCCCGAAAATAACGGGCAGCCTTTCAAAATAATCTATTTCAGATTACATAGCGTTTGCAAGTTTGATGATTTCTTCACGTGTCTTCTTTGCTTCTGCAGTCTTCTTGTATTTGTAAACATCAGCAATTTCATAGAAGTATTCTTTCATGTTTTTTGCTGCCAAATAATCGTTCTTGTTGCGCTGCAAATCAGGAATTGTAAGTTTCATTCCCGGCTGAATCAAATCAGGATCAAGAACAACATCAGAAGAAGCAAGCATGATTAATGGGAAATAATAACCATTGTCAGAACCGTAGCGGTCTTTTGCGATTTGTGTGAGTGTGTCACCAGGTTTTACTTCGTGAACACCGGCATTGTCCATAACAAGATAATTGCGGTATTTTTCATATGCTGCTGCAAATGCCTTATTGATTGTTTCCTGATTTGCAGAAGCACTGCTTGCACAGGAAACAATACCGAATACCAGTGCTACAGCCAAAACAAGTGTAATGATTTTCTTCATAAAAATCCTCCAATAAGTCTATTATATCATATATTCTTCTTTGTGCAAGAAAAATTACAGCAAAAAAGAATAAAAATCGCAGTTTAATGCTCTGAATTCCGCATACTCAGAATTTGTCATATCCTTAAAATACGTAATTATGATACGGTATGTGCCTCCGTGTGTTGCGAGAAGGTAATGTCCGCCGTCGTTCCGTTTTTTCAGTTCATCCAGTAACGGGTATACTCGTGCTGCCGTGTCCAAAGCCGATTCTCCGCCGGGATAGCGGACGGCGAACTGGGTCCTGGCTTTGCGGTATTCCGGATCAAAACGGCTTTTCCCTTCAAAACTACCGTAATCTTGTTCTGTGAGTCTTTTATCTTCTGTGATTTTAAGATTGAGTTTTTCCGCGATAATAGCTGCGGTTTGTTTTGCACGTATCAGTGGTGATGAAATTATATCCGTAACCGGAGGAAGTTCTCCTGTGCTTATTTTTTGTAGCAGAAGATCAGCGCTTTTTTTTGCCTGCCCGATGCCTTTTTCTGTTAAAGGTACGTCGGAAATTCCGCAAATCAAATCTTTGCTGTTCATTGCGGTTTCTCCGTGCCTTATTATAGTGACTGTCATTAAAAGTAATGTAACACTAATCCTTAACTTGAACAAGACAATAAAAATCAGTAAAATTGTACATTATTTACAGTTTTGAGGTGTGTAATGAAAGGAATTGAACTGGAAAAAGCTTATGAGCCTAAAGACTTTGAAGATCGTCTTTATGAGCGCTGGGAAAAAGAAGGATACTTAAAACCTAAATCCGACAAGGATTCCCCGATTCATTCGGATGAAAAATCAGATTCCTTTACAGTCGTCATTCCTCCTCCAAACGTAACAGGCGTGCTCCACATGGGACACGGTTTGAACAATACTTTGCAGGACATTGTTGTACGTTATCACCGGATGAAAGGTGATAACACGTTATGGCTCACCGGAACGGATCATGCCGGTATTGCTACTCAGAACGTTGTTGAACGTCAGCTCAAAAAAGAAGGCAAAAACCGCTATGATCTCGGTCGTGAAAAGCTTGTAGAGCGCACATGGCAGGTTACTCACGAGCATCATGATATTATCGTAAAGCAGCAGAAAAAACTTGGAAACTCAACGGATTGGAACCGTGAACGCTTTACTTATGACGAAGGTCTTTCTAAGGCTGTTCGTGACGTTTTTGTTACGCTGTATGAACGCGGTCTTATGTACAAGGGACAGAGACTTGTAAACTGGTGCCCGCGCTGCGGAACTGCTCTTGCTGATGATGAAGTTGACCATGAAGATACTCAGGGTGCAATGTATCATCTTTTTTATGAATACGCTGACGGAAGCGGCAGAATTGAAGTTGCAACAACCCGTCCGGAAACTTTTTTTGGTGATACAGCCGTTGCCGTAAACCCGACTGATGAGCGTTATACTGCACTCGTAGGTAAAAAGCTTAAGCTGCCCTTGACAGGAAAAGAAATCCCGATTATCGCTGATGATTACGTTGATAAAGAATTTGGAACCGGTATGGTAAAAATTACACCGGCCCATGACCCAAACGACTGGGAAGTTGGAAAGCGTCATAATCTTGAAGTAATCAATCTTTTGACTCCCGACGGACGTCTGAATGAGAATGTGCCTGAAAAATACCGGGGACTTAAACCCGAAGAAGCACGCAAGCTTGTAATAGAAGATTTGGAAGCTGCCGGTCTTTACAAGGGTGAAGAAAAAATGGTTCACTCCGTAGGTCACTGTTACCGCTGCAAAACCGTAGTTGAACCATATCTTTCGTATCAGTGGTTTGTAAAGATGAAGCCTATGGCAGAAAAAGCCCTTGCAGCCTGGAAAAACGGAGATATTGTTTTTTATCCCAAAAAGTGGGAAAACACTTACACTCACTGGATGGAAAATATACGCGACTGGTGCGTAAGCCGTCAGATTTGGTGGGGACACCGAATCCCGGTATGGTACTGCCAGAAATGCGGTGAAGTAATCGTCAGCCGTGAAGACCCGACCAAATGCCCCAAATGCGGTTGTGGTGCAGAAGACTTGCAGCAGGATGAGGATGTTCTTGATACTTGGTTCAGTTCATGGCTCTGGCCGTTCAGTACATTCGGCTGGCCGGAAAACACGCCTGATTTAAAGCAGTTCTATCCTACAACGGCGCTGGTCACCGCTTATGACATCATCTTTTTCTGGGTCAGCCGCATGATTATGGCGGGTCTTGAATTTACAGGCAAAGCTCCGTTCCACGATATTTATATACACGGTCTTGTCCGCGACAAGCAGGGGCGCAAGATGAGCAAGTCCTTGGGCAACGGTATGGATCCGCTTGAAATAATCGATATGTATGGTGCTGATGCACTCAAGTTTACACTTGGCTTTATGTGTGCGCAGGGGCAGGATGTTCTCATCGACAAAGACAGCTTTAAGCTTGGTTCACGTTTTTGTAACAAGGTTTGGAATGCAAGCCGTTATCTTTTGGGCAATCTTGAAGGACGGAATCTTGTTCCTGTTAGGGATACGGATCTTACAGAGCTGGATAACTGGATTTACAGCCGTTTGAATTATGCCGTAAAAACTGTACGCGAAGCTTTGGAAACCTACCGTTACAATGACGGTGCAAGTGCACTTTATGAGTTCTTCTGGACCGAATTCTGTGACTGGTACGTTGAAGCAACAAAGCTCTCGTTCCGTAACGGAGATGATGCTGAAAAAGACAGGCAGGCATCCGTTCTGCTTAACATATTGGAAGAAAGTCTGCGCCTGCTTCATCCTTATCTTCCTTTTGTTACGGAAGAAATCTACCAAAAGCTTCCGTTAAAAGAAATTGCCGCTGCACGTGCAAAAGCAGGAGTAAACGCCAATTCTGTAACAACAGATACGCAGTACACAGGAATGCTTATTTCCGCTCCGTATCCTGTTACTAAAAAGAGCCGTGAAAATGCAAAAACCGTTGAACGCTTTGATGTTCTGCAGGATTTGATACGCTCTCTGCGTGCTTTGCGTGTTGAATGCGGAATTTCACCTGATACCAAACTTCATATTGCGCTTTTGATAACAAAAGGAAGCAGCGCGGAAGTTTGTACAGAAAAGACCGATATTATTTCACTTTTGGCTGGAGTTGACAAAATTGATTTTGTGGATGCAAAGCCGGCTGGTTCTATCGGTACTGTAGGCAAGGGTTTTGAAGCATTCATTATAATCGGTGAAAACATAGATTCAAAGGCGTTAAAAGCACGTTTCAGCAAGGAAATTGAAAAAGAAACGGCTTTTGTAAACAAGGTTGAAGCAAAGCTTGCAGGACAATTTGCAAAGAATGCTCCTGCCGAAATTGTTGCCGCTGAACGTGAAAAACTGGAAAACACAAAACACAGAATAGAAAAACTTACTTCGTATCTCAAAGGTCTTTGATTATGGTAATGAATCGTGAATCCATGCTCACATTGAAAGGCATTTCACTCGCGCCTTACATGCAGCTTGCAACGGCTTTGATTGGAAAGTCGCGCCATGCCGGCGGAAATATGTTCCGCCATCAGCTTGATACAATGTCTATACTGATTGATTACGGTTATATTGACAGCGTTCTGCTCAAGGCTTCGGTTATTCATGATTTGATTGAAGATGTTGAGGGTTATGACCCTAATTTGATTTTGGAAGTAGACCGCGACGGCCCGGAAGTTCTTAAGCTGGTTATGGAAGTTACCAAAAGGGAAGGGCAGCTTAAGAGCGATTATCTTAAAGGCATAATTGAACACGGCAGCGAAAAGGCAAAAATCCTCAAAACTGCCGACCGCATAAGCAATATGATTAGTCTCGGATTCATAACAAGCCCTGAGTTTATTGAACGATACTGCGATGAAACGGAATTCTATATTTTTCCAATTGCGCTTGAAGTAAACTATGATATGTATCAGGAACTAATTCAGCTTGTTATGACTCGCCGTCGTTATTTGGAAGTATCCGGTTATCTTGATAGAAAAAAAGATGACTGATACTTTTTAATCTTTTTTCAATAAGTTCTGCATTTTTTCAGCAAGTACTGAAAGATTCAGCGGTTTTTTGAAGAACAAATCCGCTCCTAAATCCAGAACCTGTTGTTTTACGTCATCATCTTCCAACGCTGTTATAATAATAACGTAAGGCTTTTTAAATTCATCAGTTGTTTTAAGTCGTTTGCAAAGATCAAAACCGTTTATTCCCGGCAGATCCAAGTCCAAGAGGACACAGTAGGGCTGCTTGTCAACCATCTGAAGTCCTGCGTCAAATCCGTCAAATGCCTGATAGAATGTGGAATCCGGGAAAATTTTTTCAAGATATTTTTTTAAAACCGCATTCAGTCCCTGATCATCATCAACAATAAGAACTGATTGTGTTTTGGCATTATTTTCTTTGCTTTCGGTATTAAGGATTTCATCCGGAATTCGCATTCCGCGTTTTTTCATAAAATCTATTAAATCATCGCAGTAAACTCGGTACTGACCGCCTGGTGTTGAGAATGCTTTTAAGTGTCCGCTTCTAATCCAATTTATTGCTGTTTGATTAACTACGCCACAAATATTTGCGATTTCTAATGCTGAATAGACTATAGTTTTATTACTTTCTTTTCCCATACTATCCTCAATATTCAAACATAATCTTTATTAGTTTAAATGAATTGTGGAAAAAAATCAACGTTAAAAACCGCTTCTCTATATAAAATTTTCTATTTGCTTCCATGAAAAACCGCTTTTTAAAAGCCGTTGTTTAAGTTTTTCATCGCAAATTCCTGTTTTTTTCAATTTTTCAACTGCTTTTTGCAGTATTAGTTCTTCGTCGTTGTCCGCAAAAAACTCATCAACCGCTTTATGGCAAACGGCTTTGCTAAGACCGCGTGCAGAAAGTTCCTGTAAAAGCCGTATCCGGCCTTCGTAATGACTGATGCTTCGGTTGCGCAAAAAAGCAGCCGCATACCGTTCGTCGGAAAGCAGGTTTTGCTTGGTAAGAAATTTCAGGGCTTTATTTATGTGTTCCTGTTCAAAGCCTTTTGCAATGAGTTTGTTACGCAGCAAAAATGCAGAGTGTTCTGCACGGTTTAGATAATCCAGTGCTTTTTTTTCTGCACTGTAACAGAACCCCGCCTGCAACAGGTCTTCAATACGTTCGTCTGAAAAAACGCTGTCTACCGTAATATCTTCCGGTTTGCATACATCCAAATAATCTGCGCGCAAAAAAAAAGCCCCCGCGGATGTTTCCAAATCCCAAACACCCCGGGAACTTTTTTTTACGGATATTATGCGCAAAGAAGAACAATCCTGTGATGACAAATCCATAAATGTTCTTCTTTGGTAAAATTAACGCTTGCTGAACTGGAATCTGCGACGTGCACCGCGGCGACCGTACTTTTTACGTTCAACCATTCTTGAGTCACGTGTAAGATAACCGTTTGCTTTAAGTGAAGTGTAGTTCGCCTGATCAACCTGAATAAGTGCTCTTGATATTCCGTGAAGACATGCTCCGGCCTGACCGTTAAGTCCACCGCCTGTTACATTGATAAGAATGTCATATTTATTCTCACTTCCGGTAACCATCAAAGGATGGCGAACGACCAAAACCTGATTTGGAGTTGCAAAATATGCATTCAAATCTTTTCCGTTTACAACAACCTTTCCTGAACCTTCTCTGATAAAAACTCTGGCTGTTGCTGTCTTTCTTCTTCCTGTTCCAATACCAATATTTTTAACCACGATTTATTCTCCTAATCCTTAAACTTCCAACGGCTGCGGATTCTGCGCAGTATGAGGATGTTCTGTTCCTGCATAAATCTTAACATTGGATAACAGTTTGCGTCCAAGCCGTCCGTTAGGAATCATTCCTTTTATGGCCAGTCTGAGCGGGTCTTCAGGATGACGTTCGATAAGTTTTTTAAATGTATTTGATTTTAATCCACCTACATAACCTGTGTGGCGATAATACATTTTATTGTTTTCTTTTGTGCCTGTAACAGCAACTTTGTCCGCATTGATGATTACTACAAAATCTCCCATTTCCTGATTGGGTGTATATGTAGGTTTGTGCTTACCGCGAAGTACGGAGGCTGCTTTTACAGCAACACGACCGAGCGGTTTGTCAGCAGCATCAATCAGATACCAGTTGCGTACTGCCTCGTGTTCTTTAACATAAATAGTTTTCATGTGTAAAACCTTAAATATATAAAATCTTTTGCAGTTGTGTTTTTGCATCATAACAAACTGCTAATGCCTTTCAGTGAGCAAACCGAAAAACATTGCTACGTTAATAGCACAGATATACGGGTACTGTAGAATATACTTTTTTTTGAGTGTTTATGTCAATAGTGTCAGGTATTTGTTTTGGAAGCTTCTTCTTCCCGTTTTGCTTCCTGCTTGTCTTTCAGGTCGGCAATTCCTATGAATATGGAAATAAGTCCGATAAAAGCCGCTGCGACGGGAACACAACCCTTTAGAAAGGCTACAATTTCGCTTCCCCAGTTCAATCCTGCCGGAAGTGCGGCAAAAACTGTAAAAGCCAGTAAAACAATACCTACAATCATTGCAACCATATTTTCCTCCTGATTATCAGCCCGAATACCGAGCATATAAGACTATACAGCATTTTTGTGTATAACTCAAGTAATGATTTTTTATTTGAAAAACCTAACAGATTTCCCGGTTTTTTTCTGCAGAATCATACCCATATTTTACAGGAAGGAGAAAAAATCTCGCTCTTATTTCTTTCATTTTGAGATTTGGAGCATTTGTATCGCTTGGTGTCAGAGAAAAAAACACCTGATACCTCTTCTTATGGTAATAACATTTTTGGTGCTTTCTGTAGCTGGATTTTGGAACGAATCCACATTTTTCCAGCTCTTGAATACAAGGCTTTCTGGAACTCTTGAGAATATTCTCTATACCATTAATCCGGCTGAAAGTCTCGGTATTTTCCCATTTGAATTCACGGTTTGCAAGAATATCAGCGATAACATCTGCTTTTCTGGAATTCTCGTCTTCTTTGTTCTGCGGTAGATTCTGCTTTTCATATTCAAGCGCGGAATATAAAACTCCGTAGCAATAATCTTCTATCTCATTCTTAAACAGATTTGCTTCGGTACAAGGAATCGAAAGAGTTATAAAACCGTCTGAATCATATTCACTTTTTGCGTTTATACCATTTAACCCCTGCTCAAGTTGTTTGTTTTTCTCTTTAAGTTCATGATTTTTTGCTTTCAGTTCATCGATAATGCCAGAAGTTTCAGTACTATCCGGTTTGCAGACTTTGTTGTCGGCAGGAATCCGGCATTTTAAGTCTTTCAGTTCTTTGAGCAATTCTGCATTTTGGTTACACAGATTTTCAAGGTCTGCCCTTGCTTTTTGCAAATCTTTTTTGAGCTTCTGATTTTCAAGCTTGTATTTGTCATCTGATTCACAAGAAATAAGTGTATTATTTTCAGAATCAGATGAAATGAATTTGGGTTCACGTAATTTTAGGACCTCATTTAGTATAAAAGCGCAGAATTCTTCATAAGAAGTACATTCAAATGTTTTTTTTGTTATTTCAGTTTTGTTTTTTTGTGTTTCAATTGTTATTTTTGCATCATGACTTAAAATAAAATTTTCTTTAATCCGCCTTTTCTGACTCTCAAAGAGAGCTTTTAAGAAAGATTTAAACCTTTCTTTATCATCTTCCGTTGACAAACAATCCCACATATTCCTTTTAAGTTTGCCAATATGCTTTTCCATAATCATTTGTTTGAAGTGTTCGCACAGATGTTTTATGCGTTGTTCATCATCAAAATCTATGTTCAAAACAGAAAGTCCTTTGTCATACCGATGATTGATGTCCATAAAATACAGATCATTTGAGAGTTTTTCCATCCATTCCTGTGGAAACAATAACTTGCCATCTTCATCTGCGTAAAACGTAATCCTAAGTTCATCAGCTTTTATGTCAACGTCATTTATTTCAACACAAAAGTCTTGTAATATCTCTCTGTTTACTTGAATGACATCAGGGAAAAGGCGTTTACCCAAATAGGCGCGGCAGTTATTAAAAAACGCCGTTAAAAACCGCAGGACAGAAAAAGTTTCTGAGTATTCCAATCTGTTGTCAGCTTCATTGTATTTGATTGATATACATTCTTCAGATTCATTTAGAAGACCTTTAAATGTAAAATAAAAAGACTTGTTTTCTCGCTGTAAATAAACAGAACCACATTCAAGCTCAAATTTAAAACAGTATTTGAGAGTATCCGCCTGAAAAACCGGGAAACTTATTCCAAAGCCGCTGAATGTTTTAGCGATACAATCCGCTATATCACAAACCTTAGTTTTTCCTCTTAAATAAATACAATCGTCGTATGTTGTCATTATTAT
>DBWK01000121.1:1209-3064 GCA_002308875.1 Treponema sp. UBA1240 | reverse complement strand
CAATTCCGCTGATTATTCAATGGCTTTCAGCCGGAATGAGCGCCGGGAGTGCCGCAGCTTTTATGATTACCGGCCCCGCTACAAAAATAACGAACTTAGGCGCGCTCAAAATTGCTCTGGGCGTAAAGCATTTTGCTCTTTATATTGCGTTCGTTATTGTTTTTGCGCTTGCAACCGGTCTGGTTGTCAACCTTGTTATGTAAGTGTTACAAAGGTTAGGAGAAACTCCGCCCTCCCCTTTTCTACAAAAAATTGAACATGAAACTTTTAACGCCGATAATCAGTTTGTGCAAATTAACTCAATTTAGTCTAAAATCTCTTTTTACTTGATTTTTATCGAGTTTAATGTATAATGAAAGCAATTAAGCTAAAAATGTATACAGGTATCTAAAGTTGCGGCGTTCAGGATACTATCGGCTTCCGTGGACACAAAAAAAAACAGGCGTAAAGCCTGTTGCTGATCAGTACAATTAAGGAAGGTATAAGACATGGCAGACGTTGCTAACAACCAGCATTTTAAGTTTGAGCACAAGTTCAGAATTTATCTGTTTAACTGGCTCATCTATTTTTCACCGGTCAGTTTTTATATTCTGCAGTTATACATTACGCAATATCTTTCTACCTGGGAAACAACAAAACTTCTGCTCAAACCGGAAATTTTCATTGCATTTCTTGTTTCTATAATTATTCCGTTCGGTATTTCAAAGTTTTTTCTTTCAAAAATTGAAAAATATGACGGAACTCCAGAAAACACAAAAATATGCGACTGGGCTCACGAGCTTTATCCTACAATATCCGTAGGCACACCGATTGTAATGGACATTGTAATTGTTGTTGTAATGCTTAAAGAATCCAACTGGGTTGCATCGTTCAATATATCAATGGCTCTGATTATATTAATGTTCGGAACCATCAGTCTTGTAAGTCTTTTGTTCTACATTCTTTTTCACGGTGAGTTTGAAGACCAGATGGCAGCCATTCCTCTTAACAAAAAAAATCTTGGTATGTCGTTCAGAATGCGATTTATTCTTACAGGCTTTTTTGGAATGACAGGAACAACTTTTGTTTGCGGAGCTCCACTTATAAATGCTATTGAAAAATACATCCAGCTTAAATCAATACTGCTTCCGCAGATTGTACCAACACTGATTATATGTCTTGTTATAGGTGTTATTGATTATTATGCACTGACAAGGGACTCTTTGATTACAATCAGACGTATTGAGAATCTTTCAGAAAAACTTGCCCAGGGAGATTACACCAATATTGACGTAAAGCTCCGCAGCCGTGATGAGCTTGGTATTCTTGCCAACCACATCAATGCTTTTTCGGGGACTACAAAAAAACTCATCGCAAACATTTTGGATTCGGTAGAAACTACCTCCGATACAGCCGCTGCACTTTCAAAGGATTCTGAGGATACAAAAAACCAAACTTCGCTTATTTCAAACAGTTTGAGCACGGTGAACGCTGAGATTGAAAATCAGACGGCGGGTATTACAGAAACACAGGCTGCAATAAACCAGATAACATCAAACATCTCGGTTTTGAACAAGAGTATCGAAGCACAGGCTGCCAATGTTACACAGGCTTCTGCCGCTGTTGAACAGATGGTTGCAAACATTCATTCCGTAACAAACATTCTTGACAAAAACAGCGAAGCTGTTAAGCAGCTTGACGCGGCGGCTAACGAGGGTCAGAAAAAGGTTGACGACGCGGTTACTACAGCTAAGGCCATTTATGCGGAATCCGAGGGCTTGCTCGAAGCAAGTACCATCATTCAGCATATTGCCGAACAGACAAACCTGCTCGCCATGAACGCAGCTATTGAGGCTGCTCACGCCGGTGAAGCCGG
>DBWK01000121.1:0-1088 GCA_002308875.1 Treponema sp. UBA1240 | reverse complement strand
CACTTTGAAACTATCTTTGGTCTGACAAATACCGTTAAAATGCAGGAACATCAGATTATGACCGCCATGCAGGAACAGGACGAAGGCAGTTCTCAGGTTCTTGAGGCAATGAAAGAAATCAACAACATTACCTATGCTGTAAAGGAAAATTCAGAAGAGATTCTTACCGGTTCAAAGGAAATCAATATAGAAGTTTCAAAACTTGCGGACGGAACAAACAGCATTACCGATGCTGTCAACGACATGACCAATAAGACCGAATCAATAATCTCGAACATTGAAGATATAAAGCAGGCTGCAATACTTAATACTGAAGCCACAACAAAACTGCAGACAGAAGCCGCCAAGTTCAGGATTTACAGCTGATTTTCGGCAATGAAAATTATAAATGTTGCCGCCGCCGTCATATTCCGCACGGCGGCCGACGGAACAAAGCAGGTTTTTGCCACACAGCGCGGTTACGGTGACTGGAAGGGCTGGTGGGAGTTTCCCGGCGGCAAAATTGAAGACGGCGAAACACCCGAACAGGCGTTAGTGCGCGAAATCCGCGAAGAACTTGCCGCGCAGATAAGTGTAATGGAACTTTTGGACACAATCGAATACGATTATCCGGCTTTTCATCTTTCGATGAAGTGCTTTGTTTGTACAATTGCAAGCGGAGAACCGGAACTTTTGGAGCACTCAAACGCCGTGTGGCTCACACGCCGAACATTGCATTCGGTAAAATGGCTCCCTGCCGACGAACTTATCCTCGATAAAATCGCACAAAAGTTGGATTAAACTATGGAACTGAGAGAATACAAACCTGAAGACTCTAAAATCATTTGCGGCTGGATAAAGGATGAAAAATCCTTGTACCAGTGGTCGGCTGACAGAATAGGAAAGTTTCCGCTTGAGGGCAACGAACTGAACGAAAACTACAAGGACGCTGTCGCGTCAGGTATCCTTGTTCCTCTTACCGCGGTTGAAGGCGATAAAATTGCCGGCCATTTGTTTATCCGCTTTCCTGATGAAAAAAACAGAACAGAAGTCCGCTTTGGTTTTGTAATTGTTTCGCCGGAACTGCGCGGAAAGGGCAACGGCAAAAA
>DBWK01000131.1 GCA_002308875.1 Treponema sp. UBA1240 | reverse complement strand
TCGGCTATATCCGGCTGCTCGTCGAGAACCTCGCTTATTCGGTTCAGCGATGCCTTGGAAATAACAAGCATGACAAAAATCATAGAAATCATCATCAGCGAAGAAAGTATCTGCGCTGAATAGGTAATAAAGCTGATTAACTCGCCGACCAGCATACTGCCTTTTATAATAAAGTTGCCGCCGAACCACAGAATAGCGATTATGCTCAAGTACATAACCATCATCATAATTGGCATATTAAAAATAACGATTTTTTCCGCTCTTACCTGTGAACTTCGAACGGCTTCCGCCGCATCACGGAACTTCTGCGTTTCGTGATCCTCGCGGACAAATGCCTTTACAGCCCTTATACCGGTAAGATTTTCCTGGACGACCGCATTAAGTCTGTCGAACTTTTTCATCATGATGTCAAAAAGAGGGAATGCTCTGCGCATTATAAAAATCGCCGCCACCGCAATAACCGGAACAGAAAAGATAAAAATCACTGACATTCTCGCATTAACGTAAATGCTCATTACAATTGCGGAAATAAACATAAAAGGTGCGCGGAAGCACATACGAATAATCATCTGGAAGGTATTCTGGGTATTTGTAACATCTGTAGTAAGCCTCGTAACAAGAGATGCCGTTGAAAACTTGTCTACGTTTGAAAATGAAAAATCCTGCACTTTGTTAAAAAGCCGACGACGCAAATTCCGTGCAAAACCGAGTGCGGCAACCGCCGCAAAGCGCGCTGAAACAAAGCCCAGTGAAAGCGAAATAACAGCGACCATAATCATCAAAAGACCGGTCTTTGTAACATAAGCCGCGTCATGGTTTGCAATTCCAACATCAATTATGCGCGCCATAATAAGCGGAATAAAAACTTCCATAAGAACTTCGCCCATAATCGTAACAGGGGCAAGGACGGCAGAAATTTTGTACTTTTTCTCCAGTCCAACGAAGAATTTTTTAAACTTGAGCATTCATAAACTATAAATAATTATTTTAATATTAGCAATGAAAAAAATGTTATTGCCTTCTACACCGGCAGAATCAGTAGTTTTTACACAGCTTCTGCAGTTCTTCTATAAACAGCTTTGCGTATTTTGTAGGCTCGGTGCGCTCGTTCAAAATGTAGCCGACTTCCATCGATTCATCGTTTTCAGTTTCCAGCGGAACGGAAACAATCTGCGTGCCGTTCAAATCGCTGGTTACAATGCCCGTACAGATTGTGTAGCCGTTCAGCCCAATCAGGAGATTGAACAAAGTTCCCCGGTCAGAAACATGTATAACCTTTTTGCGACTTACAGTACTTAAAATTTCCTCTGAAAAATAGAACGAATTAAAATCCCCCTGCTCAAAGCACAAATACGGGAAGTCGCTCAAATCTTCCAGTGTTACACTTTTTTGTGAAGCAAGCGGATTTGCCGCACTTATAAAAACATGTGGCTTTGCCGTGAACAACCTGTAAAATTCCAGATGATTCTCCGTAAAAAGCTTTTTCATAACTTTTTCGTTAAAACGGTTCAAATACAAAATTCCGGTCTCGCTTTTCAGGTTGCGTACGTCTTCTATAATCTCGTAGGTGCGCGTTTCACGCAGCGTAAACTCGTATTCGTCCGCATTAGTTTTTTTTACAAGGTTTACAAAAGCATTTACCGCAAAGGCATAATGCTGTGTGGAAAAACAACAGATTTGGCGCAGCGGCTTTTTGTTTGTGTACCTTTGTTCCAGAAGATTTGTCTGTTCCACAACCTGCCTTGCATACGATAAAAATTCCTCACCGTCAGCGGTCAGCGTTATGCCTTTTGCGTTGCGCATAAAAATTTCTATTCCCAGTTCCGCTTCCAAATCCCTTACTGAATTTGAGAGAGCAGGCTGCGTAATATAGATGTTCTTTGCGGCTTCCGTTATGGAACGGTATTCGACTATCTTCAGAATGTATTTTAATTGTTGTAAAGTCATGGTTTTATTATACCTATAACTAAAAGTTATGTCTGCCCATAAAAAAACAAATATTGATTATATCATATATTTGGATTATGCTTTTAATATGAAAACGACTAAAAAATGCTCCGTAATCGGATACCCGCGGGTTGGTGCAAACCGCGAACTCAAATTTGCATCTGAAAAATATTTTAAGAATGAAATCTCTTCCAAAGAATTGGAAGCAGCCGCAAAAGATTTACGCGTCCTTAACTGGAAAACCCAGAAACAAGCCGGAATAGACTTTATCAGCTCCAACGACTTTTCTTTTTATGACGGAATGCTGGATACGGCATTTATGCTTTGTGCAATACCTGTCCGTTACAAAAAACTGTGCCTCTCAAAGCTCGACACTTATTTTGCTATGGCGCGCGGTTTACAGAATGAAAAAAGCGATGTTACCGCACTTCCTATGAAAAAATGGTTCAACACAAACTATCACTACATTGTACCGGAAATTGAAGAATCAACCGAACTGAGCCTTGACGCCTCAAAAATAGCGGAAGAATACAAAGAAGCCGTTGACGTAGGTGTAAAAACAAAAATCAATGTTATCGGTCCATTCACGTTCCTTAAGCTTGCCCACTATACAGGCAGCAAAAAAGCCGCCGATTTTGCAAATTCTGCCGCCAAATGCTACAAGCAGCTTCTTGAAGAATGTGCAAAGCTCGGTGTCGAATGGGTTCAGATTGAAGAACCGTATCTTGTTTTTGACTTG
>DBWK01000088.1:17614-17757 GCA_002308875.1 Treponema sp. UBA1240 | reverse complement strand
AAAAGATTTGTGATGGTTTTAATGGTTGCATCTATTCTCTTCAGCGCATTTGCCGCTGGAAAGAAAGATGGTACAAAAACAACTACTTCGGCAGTTGCCGGTAGTCCGTCTGGAGATGTAGTAATCTGGTACTATTGGGAAAC
>DBWK01000088.1:15408-17510 GCA_002308875.1 Treponema sp. UBA1240 | reverse complement strand
TTCAAAAAACAGCTTTCGATTGGTGCAGCTGCTTCTGAACTGCCGGATTTGGTAATACTTGATAACCCTGATCATGCGTCTTATGCAAGCATGGGTATTTTTGCGGACATTACCGGTAAGTTTGATGTAAGTACCTACTATCCGGGACCTGTTAATTCCTGTACATTGAACGGACGCTTGTATGGTGTTCCGTTTGGAAGTAATGATTTGGTACTATTTTACAACGAGGATATGTTGAAAAAAGCTGGGGTTTCAGTTCCTACTACATGGGACGAATTGCTCAATGCTGCTGCTAAATGTACAAAAGGCAACGTATCAGGATTTGCACACAGCTCACTTCAGAATGAGGAAGGTACTTTCAACTTCCTTACCTGGCTCTGGTCAACAGGTGCGACTTCTTATGAAATCGGCACAGCAAACGGTATTAAAGCTTTGACTCAGGTTCAAAAAATGATACAAAACGGCGGCATGACCGTTGAAGCAATCAACTGGACACAGGGCGATACCATGCACCAGTTTATTTCTGGTAACCTTGCTATGATGATAAACGGTACTTGGCAAATTCCTACTATGCGTGAAGAAGTCCCTGATATGCACTGGAATGTTGCACCGATTCCTCAGGACAAAGTTCAGGCTTCTGGTCTTGGTGGTGAAAATTATGCTGTTATTGCAGGTGGTAATGAAGCTGCAGCAATTGAATTCCTGAAATATGCAACATCAAAAGATGTTTGTTTGTACATGATGGAAAAAATGGGATATATCTCATCTGATTCAACTATTGCAGAAGGACAATTCGGAAATGACCCTGTATACAAAGTATTTGTTGATGAAATGAAATACGCTGGTGCCCGCGGTCCGCTTCCTGAATGGCCGGATATTTCAGATGCTATTTCTCTTGCTTTCAACGAAGTAATGACAGGAGCAAGCACACCAAAAAAGGCGGCTGCCAAAGCACAGGCAACGATAGATGCAATTCTTGGAAAATAAAAAGGCGTGCCGTATGACGGCGTTGAACCTTTAATGAACAGGTAGCCATGGGTTTTTGCAAGCTCATGGCTATTTTTGTACTATAATAATCCAATATAAAATATATGCAGATGAGGAAAATATGCACACCATAAAAATTACAGATCGCTTTTTTACCAATTACCGTAATCTGGTGCGGGATAAAATGATTCCGTACCAATATAAAGTTTTGAACGATGAAATAGCCGTAAACATTGAACGAGAGCGGAACGATAATTCCATTCCGAACGAAAAAAGTCACTGCCTTGAAAATTTTAGAATTGCGGCAGGTCTTAAAAAAGGTGAGCATTACGGCTGGCAGTTTCAGGACAGCGATGTTTATAAATGGCTTGAAGCAGTGTCATATTCTCTTATCGAAAAGCCTGATGACAACCTGAAAGCTATAGCAGACAGCGTGGTAGANNCTTATTGCGCAGGCTCAGGAAGATGACGGTTATATTTCAACATATTTCCAGCTGAAATGCCCGGAACGCAAATTCAAGGACCTTGCGTGGAGCCATGAGCTGTACTGTGCAGGGCATTTGATGGAGGCGGCAGCCGCATACTACGAGGCAACAGGCAGTGAAAAAGTACTCGCCGTGGCGCGAAAAAATGCGGATTGCATCTGTCGGTATTTTGGTACCGGGAAGGGACAGACACGCGGCTTTGACGGTCACGAAGAAGTAGAAATAGGCCTTATGCGGCTCTATCATCTGACAGGGGATGAGAGTTATTTACAAACCGCTGTTTATTTTCTGGATGAGCGTGGCCGGAACCCGGATATCTTTATTGAGCAGAGCGCTGCGGAGCACGGTGGTAAGCCAGATTTATCAGGCATTCTTTCTTTCCCAAAAACATACTTTCAAATTCATAAACCGGTAATTGAGCAAGATACCGCCGAAGGTCATGCCGTCCGTATGATGTACCTTGCTACCGCAATGGCAGATGTCGCAGTTACTGCCGGCAACACGAAACTGTATGAAGCTTGTAAGAAAATCTGGCGTAATGTAGTTGACCGTCGCATGTATATTACCGGCGGAGTCGGCTCTACGGTAATCGGGGAATCCTTTACGTTTGACTATGATCTTCCGAATGAC
>DBWK01000088.1:14442-15209 GCA_002308875.1 Treponema sp. UBA1240 | reverse complement strand
GTGCGTCCTGAATGGCTGGGCTGTGCATGTTGTCCGCCGAATCTTGCACGTCTGCTCGCATCGCTTGACCGCTATGCGTTCCATGAAAAAGACGGTATTGTTTTTGCTGATTTGTTTATGAATGCCAAGGCAGAGTTTACGGGACTTACGGTAGAAGAAGAAACAGAATACCCTTGGCAGGGAAACGTGACCTTCAGACTGAAAACTACAACGGCTCGCAAAAATGCTCAGCCTGGCTGTGGGGCACGTGTGTTTGCGGTACGCATCCCCGGATGGACTGTAAATAGCGGAGAGGAGGTTAGAATAACAGTGAATGACAATCCCCTTATTGCTGATGATGTGATTTGTGGAAAAGCTGCTATGCTTAAAGACGGTTATCTCTATCTGACAGGTCCATTTGAAGATGATATACTGAAACTTGAATTTGCGATGCCTGTTATAAAAATGTCAGCACATCCTGCTGTACGTGCGGATAACGGAAAAATTGCTGTCATGCGAGGGCCGCTTGTCTATGCGCTTGAAAGCATTGATAACGGCACAGGTCTTAACCGCCTGTTCCTGCGTGATGATACGGCCTTTACATGGCAGTTCAGGACTGATTTGCTGAATGGAATGTGTATCATAAAAGGAAAGGGATACCGTATTCCAGATGGTGACGATGCTGTAGGCCCGGAACATCCGGCAGAAGATTCGCAGGCACCGCTTTACGCGCCATATTCACCGGGTGTAGAAACTAAGGCTGAATGTGTGGAACTAACTTGGATTCC
>DBWK01000088.1:9763-14405 GCA_002308875.1 Treponema sp. UBA1240 | reverse complement strand
GGTGCGGATTGTCGGGATATACCCGGCAATCCATCACTATGGTTAAGCTAATTTCCGAAGATCCGATTCTCTTACTTTTATAATGATTTCACTGTCACCTGTTGTTAGATTGCGCGAAAGTTCTTTTACCTGAAAATCAATTCCCTGTTTGCTGAGTTTTTCGAGCAATGCTTCTTTTTCTTCAGAATTGCGTGGAACAATCTTTGTCTTTTTTTCAAATAATTTCATAAAAAAATCTCCTTAAACTGGAATATTTATTTGTAGTTGTAATATAATTGAGAAACAGATTGTGTTCTTCTTAGAATTTGACGACTTTTATTATCATTTTTTGTCTTACCGCACCTACAAGGAGAGGCAATGGACTACAGCCAATATGAAATCTATGACTTTCACAACCGAAGCGCGTTCAACATGTCTACCGGCTCAAACGAGCGGAGCTACCAGCAGCACTGGCATTCTTACGGCGAGATTCTGCTGGTGGGTCCCGGAGAAAGGAACATTTTCAGCGTAAACCAGAAAAACTACAGCCTTGTTGAAGGCGATTTCGTCTTAATCTGGCCGATGGAGATGCACGCCATAATCGACGCTGACCGCAAGGAATCTCTTGTAATTCAGTTCAACAGCGCGTTCGCCAATTCGCTGTTTGATATGCAGCGCATCATGCACTTTTATCACAACCTGCATGTGCTTTGCATAAAGGCACACCCCGAACTTGTTGCGGCTCTCGGCAAAATTGCCAACCAGATGAAAGAGATATTCTTCTCGAATAAATTTGACCGCGAGATTCAGTGCTGCATGCTGCTCATGCAGTTCATGATGATTCTTGACGAGCACAGAAACGACTTTGCGGAAGATCTTGGCACGGAAAAGCGCGACAGCTACCCAGACGACGTAATAAGGCGCATGATGTATGTAACCGACTATATAAAGAACAACCTTACGGACGAAGATTTGTCTCAGACCGCAATGGCAGACAAGGCTGGCTTAAGCAAAGATTATTTTTCGCGAATTTTCAAGAATATAACAGGGCAGAACTATTCAAAATGGCTGAACCTTATAAGAATTGAAAAGGCCATCACGCTGCTGTCTGACAAAGACATGCCCCTCGCAGAAGTCGCAATGCTCTCCGGCTTTCAAAGCATCCCCACCTTCAACCGCGTCTTCCTAGCCGAAAAAGGCATGCCACCCAGCGAATATAGAGAGCTGTATGCGATATGGAAATAGAACAGTCTGCCTTTGACAGAGATGTTTATTAAATTCCTATAAAGTGCGAATCAACCTTGCCTTTTACGTAAGCAACAAAATCCGAGAGCTTCATATTTTAAATTATTGTAATGTTTTAACACTGCAATTAATTCCATATATCCAAAGCCAATTTAAATCCGGAGAAATATCAATTTCAACAAATGCCTGATTCTTATTGATAGATTTTAATTTTGGATTTACACCTTTGAATAATGCTTTGATATTTTGTGTATCTGCTTCACTATTATTGTTATCAAGGTCAAATGTTACATAAATTATATTATTTTCAAGCTTCCATTTCCCATAATAATTTATTGAAGTATCTGATTCCAATAAGTAAACGGATAACTTAAATGATAGATTTTTAGAAAAATGCCAGTTTATTCCTGCTGTATCATTATCACCTGATTGTATTAAATATTCTTCAGATTTTTCTTCAATATCTGTAATTTTATTTTCTTGGTCAGGGATATAAAGGAATTTTTCGTTTACCCAGCCACACTGATGATTACTGGTGTAAACCTTATACCAAGTCTCAAGTTTATTCGTTTTATCTGTTATTTCTCTCTTTTCCAAAAGTATTACAACTGTATTTATTTCTGGGATGGCTATTATTTTAGTATTTGAAATTGGTTCTAAATATAGTTCAACACTATCAGAAACAATTTGTCCGTATTTTCTATTATTAAATGGTGGCAATTCTATTTGTTCGTTTGTCTTTTCATCAATTACTGTTTTTTGATTATTGCTTTTTTGACAACTAATTATAAGAATTGAAACGATCAGTAATAATAAAATATTCTTTTTCATTATTTCGCTGTTTATATGGTATCAGTCTGACAGCAAAAGTTTGCCAAGTAAATGGCAAACTTCCACCAAGAAATTAGCGTTATATTAAATTCCTATAAAGTGCGAATCAACCTTGTCTTTTACGTAAGCAATAAAATCAGCGAGCTTCATAACCTGCTGGTCGCGGCCGTCGCGGAATCTTACCGCTACGGTTCCTTCCTTTTTTTCGTTCTCGCCTACAACAAGAATGTAAGGAGTTTTATGCTCTTTTGTAATGGTTTTTATCTTGTTCCTCATGTTATCGGTTGAGAGATAAGCGTTTGAACGGATGTCCGCGGTCAAGAGTGCGTCGTTTACCTGTCTTGCATAGTCGTCAAAGTCATTCGAAACCGGAACGATTGCTGCCTGTTCAAAGGCAAGCCATGTGGGGAATGCACCCGCAAAGTTTTCGATAAGGATTCCGAGGAAACGCTCGAACGAACCGAGTACCGCACGGTGAAGCATTACGGGATGGTGCTTTTGGTTGTCCGCGCCGATGTATGTGGCATCAAGGCGTTCAGCGGAAGGCAGCTGGTAATCAACCTGAATTGTACCGCACTGCCATTCACGGCCAAGACAGTCGTAAAGCTTGAACTCAAGTTTTGGTCCGTAGAATGCGCCTTCGCCCGGCTGAATTTCGTATTCAAGCCCTGCTTCGTGGCAGGCGTCAGAAAGCTGCTTTTCGGCGTGCTCCCATGTTGCCAAATCGCCAACGTGGTCTTCGGGCATTGTGGAGAATTTTACTACAAGCTTTTCAAAACCAAAGTCGTGGTAAACGTTCTTCAAAAGTTTGCAGAATTTGGCTACTTCAGAACCGAGCTGTTCTTCGGTACAGAAGATATGCGCATCATCCTGTACAAAACCGCGGATACGCATAACACCGTGCAATGTACCGCTTGGTTCGTTGCGAACGTCGTGTCCGAATTCGGCAAGGCGGAGAGGCAGATCTTTGTATGAACGCTGACGGCTCTTGAAAATCTCTATCGCGCCCGGGCAGTTCATCGGTTTTATTGCAAATATACGCTTTTCACTTTCGGTAATGAACATATTCTGCTGGTAGTGACCCCAGTGACCGGAACGTTCCCAAAGGCTGCGGGGCATAATTGCCGGAGTATTTACTTCGAGATATCCGTCGCGCTGAATCATTTTGCGCATATAATCTTTCATAACTGTGTAGATTGTCCAGCCGTTCGGGTGCCAAAAAATCTGTCCCGGGTCTTCCGGGTCAAGGTGGAAAAGATCAAGATCCTGTCCAATCTTGCGGTGATCGCGCTTTTCAGCTTCGGCAAGCATGGCGAGATATTCTTTTAAATCATTGGGCTTTTCAAAGCAGAGTGCGTAAACGCGTGTAAGCATCGGACGGTTTGAATCTCCGCGCCAGTATGCGCCTGCAATCTTGTTCAACTTAAAAGCCTGTGCATTGATTTCTTTTGTGTTGGCAACATGCGGACCGCGGCAAAGGTCAAGAAATCCGTCCTGTTCGTATGTGGAAATTGTTTCACCTGCCGGAAGGTCATTGATCAGCTCAATCTTATAAGGCTGGTCGGCAAAAAGCTTGAGAGCTTCTTCCTTGGAAACTTCTTTTCTTATAAAATCGTGATTACCTGAAATGATTTTGCGCATTTCTTTTTCAACGTTTGCAAAATCTGTCTCGCTGAATTTGGTATCTTTGGGAAATTCAAAATCGTAATAAAAACCGTTGTCAATTGCCGGACCTATAGCAACCTTTGTGCCGGGGAAAAGCTTAAGAATGGCTTCTGCCATAACATGGGATGTACTGTGCCGTACTACGTTCAGTTTTTCATTCTTTTCTAACATAATAAATCCTTTGACCCGCCGCCTGATGGTGCGGAAAACAATTGTGATAGGTTATTCTAATGCCGTATGTTATTTTGGTCAATTATGGGGCAAATAACATTGTATTTTTTATCATAAATTACTATAATTTACCAATGTATCGTCTTTATGTTGAAAGAAAAGCCGGCTTCTGCAATGAGGCAAATCGTGTATATTCCGAAATCACAGATTTTTTAGGAATAAGTGGTGTTAAATCCGTAAGGTACTTGAACCGGTATGACATAGAAAATGTACCGGATTCAATCTGTAGAAAGGCTTCTGACAGAATTTTTTCAGAGCCTCAGAGCGATATTATTTACGAAAAAGAATTTCCGTTAAAAAAATCCGAAACAGTTATAGCATGGGAATTACTGCCTGGTCAGTATGATCAGCGTTCCGATTCAGCCGAACAGTGTCTCACGCTTTTGATGGCGCAGGAATCTTCAGGTTCCAATCCACCAAAGGTACGCTGTGCAAAGCTTATTGTTCTTGACGGCATGGTTAGTGCCGACGAGTTGAAGAAGATACAGAACTATTTGATAAACCCGGTTGATTCGCGGCTGGCGAAGCTTGAAATCCCTTCAACGCTCGAAATGAAAGCTGATAATCCCGATGACATTAAAATCCAGAACGGATTTATCGGTTATTCCAGGGAACAGCTTGCCGGTTACTTAAAAGAAAAAACTCTTGCAATGGATTTGGATGATTTGTGCTTTTTGCAGGATTATTTCAA
>DBWK01000088.1:0-9702 GCA_002308875.1 Treponema sp. UBA1240 | reverse complement strand
CGTCATACAACATTCAATACACGGCTTGAAAAAATAGAAATTGAAAACGGTGATTTTAAGAACCGCTTTGAGCAGTCGCTTAAAAACTACACCGATATGCACACCGAAATTTATACTACCGCCGACAGACCTGTAACACTTATGGATATGGCGGTTATCGGCGCAAAGTATCTCAAAAAGTACGGAAAGCTTGATGATATTGAACTTTCCGAAGAAATAAACGCTTGTTCCATTTTTATTGACGTTCACTGCAAGAATACCGACAAAAACGGCAGGCTGACTGATTCCGTAGAAAAATGGCTTTTGATGTTCAAAAACGAAACACATAACCATCCTACCGAGATTGAACCTTTCGGAGGTGCCGCAACATGTATTGGCGGTGCAATCCGCGACCCGCTTTCGGGACGTTCATGGGTTTATCAGTCAATGCGCATTACAGGTGCGGCAAATCCCACAAAACCGCTTTCTCAGACACGTCCGGGAAAACTTCCGCAGTTAAAGCTTACTCGTGAGGCTGCCTCAGGTTTCAGTTCATACGGAAACCAGATTGGTCTTACTACCGGACAGGTTCAGGAAATTTATCACGAAGGTTTTGAAGCAAAGCGTATGGAACTCGGCGCCGTTATTGCGGCTGTTCCAGCTGAAAACGTAAAACGTGAAGAACCGGAAGCCGGCGACGTTATAATCCTTGTAGGCGGCGGAACCGGACGCGACGGAATAGGCGGTGCAACAGGTTCTTCCAAGGTTCACACGGTTGAATCAGTTACTACAGCGGCTGCTGAAGTTCAAAAAGGAAACGCCGTAGAAGAACGCAAAATACAGCGGTTGTTCCGAAACGAAAAAATAGGTAAGATGATACGCCGCTGCAATGACTTTGGTGCGGGAGGTGTTGCCGTTGCTGTTGGTGAGCTCGCGCCCGGACTGGACATTAACCTGGATGCAGTTCCAAAAAAATATGAAGGCTTGAATGGAACGGAGCTTGCCATTTCTGAATCACAGGAAAGAATGGCTGTTGTTGTAAGGGCAAAGGATTCTGCCGCCTTTATAGAAGCCGCAGGAAAAGAAAATCTTAATGCGTGCGTAATTGCAAAAGTTACCGATACAAACCGTCTTGTAATGAAGTGGCGTGGAAAGACCATAGTTGATATAGACCGTTCTTTCCTTGATACAGCTGGTGCTAAAAAAACTGCAGAAGCTTTTATAGCTTCTCCCAAAAAAGCTGACAGTCCTCTACTGCGGCCATTAAAAGCTGTGGATGAGCTGTTTGCAAAAAAATCTCCGGCAGTTTCGCGTGAGGATTTTTACAAATCGCTGTTTAACGCAGATTTTTCAGATTTAACATGCTGTTCTCAGCGCGGTCTGGGAGAACGTTTTGACGGCTCCATCGGAGCTGCTTCTGTTCTGTTCCCGTACGGCGGTGTTTATCAGGGAACGCCTGAAATTGGTATGGCGGCAAAAATACCTGTTTATGATTCAAATAACAAGGATGTGGTTAAAGACACTGATACCGCAAGTGTAATGACATACGGTTATGATCCGTATATTGCGTCATGGAGTCCGTGGCACGGTGCGCAGATTGCTGTTCTTGATTCACTTACAAAGATGACTGCTTTGGGAGGTAATCCCGAAAAAGCCCGCCTTACATTCCAGGAATATTTTGAAAGAACAACTTCTCCCAAAGCATGGGGAAAACCGGCAGCCGCTCTGTTAGGTGCCCTTGAAGCCCAAAAGGTTATGGGAACCGCTGCAATCGGCGGCAAAGACAGTATGAGCGGTACTTATCAGGATATTCATGTTCCGCCTACACTTGTTTCTTTTGCGGTTGGTGTTACGGATACACGGCTCGTAAAAGGCGGTTCTTTTACAAAAGCTGATAAGTGTGTTTACCTTGTACCGCAAAAATATACGGCTGACTTGGCACCTGATTTTGAGCAGTTCAAGAAGAATGCAGAGGCTGTTGGTACGTTGAATGAAAAAGGTTTAGTTTCCGCTGCTTATACGGTTGGAGCCGGAGGGATTGCGGCTGCTGTTGCAAAGATGAGTTTTGGAAACAAAATAGGTTTTGCGGCTGACACTACGGAACTAAAAGCTGCTTCTGACAAGATTGCAACTCTTTTGCCCGTCGACACTGACGATGACATCAGATTTATGTTCCTGCCGCTTTACGGCTCAATGATTTTGGAAACGGACAAACCTTGCGCCGATTGTGACAAAAACGGCTGGGTTCTTCTCGGTCATACAGTAAAAGAACCGCAACTGAATATTGGCGGTGTACGTCTTGATCTTTCTTTGCTTGAAGATGTGTGGGAAAAACCTTTGAAAAAAGTATTCCCGCCGATTTCTGAAAAGGCTGAAAAAGCAAAGTCAGAATCTTCCGGCGCAGAGACTCTGCCTGAGTTTGCCGTTGCAGCTCATTCTTCTATCAGCGAAAAGCCGGCACAAAAAAATATCGGTTTTTCGGCAAGACCAAAGGTTATTCTTCCGGTTTTTCCAGGTACAAACTGCGAATACGATATGGAACGCGCATTCCGCCTGGCAGGCGCAGATACGGAACTTTTCGTATTCCGCAACAATACAAAAGAGCAACTGGCTGAATCATTGACCGCATTCCGCAAAAAAATTGCCGAATCACAGATTCTCGCGCTTTCCGGCGGATTTTCCGTTGGTGATGAGCCGGACGGCTCGGGCAAGTTCATTGCGAACGTTCTGCGTGAACACGAAATTGCGGATGAGGTAATGACTCTTCTTGAAAAGCGCAAAGGGCTTGTTCTCGGTATATGTAACGGATTCCAGGCTCTCATAAAAGTAGGACTCGTTCCGTTTGGTCGTATCTGTGAGCCGGACGAAAAAGCCCCAACGCTCACATATAACACGAACCGTTATACATCAAGAATTGTAAGAACAAGGGTTTTGTCCGCAATCTCGCCCTGGGCAAGAGATTCTTCAATCTATGACAATAAAATTCATTATGTGCCGATTGCTCACGGTGAAGGCCGAATTGTTATTGAAGAAGAACTTGCAAAGAAGCTGTTCACAAACGGACAGGTTTTCTCACAATATGTGGATGAAAACGGCAGCCCGACCATGAATGAGCCGGACAACCCGAACGGATCCGCATATGCGATAGAAGGTCTCACAAGTCCGGACGGACATGTCCTCGGCAAGATGGGACATAATGAACGAACTCTGGGATCGGATGATTTGTTGAAAAACATAGATGGATGCAAGAGTCAGAATATATTTGCCGCCGGTGTGGCATATTTCAAATAAAGGAGTTCTATAATGGACGAAATGAATCAGGAAGTTAATGAAACACAGGAACAGGTAAAAGCCGAAGAAACTGTTGAACAGGAAAATATCTCCTCTGAAGAAAATACTGTATCTGCTGAAAAAAAAGCAAAAGGAAAAAAGGGAATACTAATAGCTGTAATAAGTGTTCTGGTTGCAGCCGTTATTGGATGCGGTATTTGGTTTTTAGTTACAAATGCTACGGCATCAAAGAGTTGGATCAACGATTTTGAGGCGGCAAAGACTGCGGCTGAAAAAGGCAAAAAAAGCATAATGCTTTTGTTCTCCGGTGATGAATGGGATGATAATACAAGCAAAAACCTTAAAGAATCAGTTTTTTACACAGATGCTTTCATAAAAAAAGCCGGAAAGAGATTTGTACTTGTAAATCTTGACATTCCGCTTGATGAAGATGGTGTAAGCGAAAAAGAACTTGAAAAACTGTATGTACTTGCCGCAACATATGCCCTTGAAAGAACACCGACCCTTGTTCTTTTGGATAAAGATGGTGCTTCGTACGGTACAATTACGGATACACAGGTAATGGCAACTACCGATGAATTGTTCAAGGCGGTTGATTTAATAGAGAGCAACAAGAAGAAGATTGCATCACTTACAAAGAAGATAGCCGTATCAAAGGGAATCCAGAAAGTAAAATACATCGATGAGATGTTCGAAGCAACCGACGTAAACGGTCGCGAGTCAATGATTGATTACATCCGCGAAATTCCCGAATTGGATCCTTCCAACAAAACCGGTGTTCTCGGAAAATATATGCTCTTTCTTGCATATTTTGATGTTGCTTCGCATTTGCAGAATAATCAGCCACAAGAAGCTGTAAACTGCTTTTTGAATTTAACCAAAATCGAAACACTTACCGCCGAAGAAAAACAACAGGCTTATTACATGGCAGCGTATCTTTCCGCATACACAAGCCAGGGTAGCAAAGAATTGATTCTGGATTATCTTAAAAAAGCGATAGACATGGCTCCCGACAGTGAAGTTTCTGAAAGCATAAGGCAGACATACAACTATATTGAACAAACACCAACTGAAAATGAAGCAACTGAACCCGGATTATAAAACTTGAATGTCAAATTCTTTGTATTGGGACTGCTTGTAGCAGTCCTGATACTGCTTTCAATGATTTTTTCCGCCTCGGAAACAGCTTTTACCTCAATAAATAAATTGCGGATAAGAGTACTGCGAGGCAAAAAAGAAAAGAATGCGGTAAAAATCGGCAGACTGCTGGATTCCAAAAACAAGCTTCTGAATACCAATCTAATCGGGAACAGTGCAGTAAACATTGGTGTAACCGCAATATTAACGGCACTCATTACGGAATTATCAGGTGAAAGTGCCGTTGCAACCGCAACCTTTATTGCAACAGTTCTTCTGCTGATTTTTGGCGAAATAACCCCCAAAATCATTGCAACGTCACACCCCGAACGGATTGCGTCTTTGCTTGCTCCGTTCATTACTGTAGTGATGAAGATTTTATCACCTGTAACTTTCTTTTTTACAAAAATATCCGATTTAGTAACGTTTTTGCTCGGCTATTCTTCCGTAAAAAAAGCCGTGTCTTATACTGAAGAAGAAATAAAAACCTTTATAGATGCCGGCGAAGAAGAAGGTGTTTTGGAATCCGGCGAAAAAGCGATGCTGCGGCAGGTTTTTAAATTCAAGGATTTGAATGTAAAAACAATTATGATACCACGGCAGAATATTACCGGAGTCAGCATTGATGCAACCTTTGATGAAGTTCTTGCTCTTGCCGAAAATTCGAACTTTTCGCGCTTTCCTGTTTATGACGGCGATTTGGATCACATCTGTGGAATTGTGTACATAAAGGACATTCTGTTTTATGAAGACAGCAAGGACTCATTCACTCTGAAAGAAGTTCTGCGTCCTCCGCTGTTCATTCTTGAAAATCGTAGAATCTCCGTAGTAAATAAAATTTTCCGTGAAAACAATCAAACGATGGCAATAATCATAGATGAGTATTCGGGCACATCCGGTTTGGTAACGATAGGAGATTTGGCAAGGGAGATTTTCGCGTCTGTTTTTGACGAAGATACTCCCGCGTCTGAAACTGAAGAAATCCCCAATGAGCCTTTTACTGTCCCTGGTAATTTTACGCTGGCGGAACTGGAAGAAAAAACAGGCATTGCTTTGGAATCCGAATTTTACAGTACCATTGCGGGTTTTGTCATGGAAAAAACAGGAAAAATTCCCGCTACTGAAGAAATTGTCGAAACCGATGATTTGCTTATAATTGTTGAAGAAATGGACGGGAACCGCATAAAAACCGTTTCCGTAAAAGTAAAAGGCGGGCGGTAGCGTTTATGTTTTTTCTGATGCTTTTTGTTCTGATACTGCTTTCCGCTTTTTTCGCCGCTTCCGAAACTGCTTTTGTGGCTTTGTCAAAAATAAATGTCCGCCAGATGATAAAAGAAAGACGGTATAACGCAAGGCTTATTGAAAAACTTAAAAAACGACAGGATTTGCTGCTTACTACGATTCTTGTAGGAAGCAATCTTGTAAATAACCTGGCTTCCGCATTAACAACCGCAATAATCATTGCAATCTGCGGGGATTCCGGTATTGGACTGGCAACACTGATAATGACAGTTTTGATAATCATCTTTTGCGAGATAATTCCAAAAACTGCCGCTCTTTTGCAAAAAGAACGAACTGCTCAAATATTTTCGCCGGTGCTGCTATTTTTTGAAATACTGTTTTCCCCTGTTTCAATCGTGTTTGCCGGTATTTCAAAGGGAATAAACTTTTTGAGCGGCATAATATGGAAAAAGCGGATTCCTATTGTTACGGAAGAAGAATTAAAGACACTGATTAAGCTGGGCAGCCAGGAAGGAATCTTTGAACGCAGTGAAAGCCGTATGCTGGATAAAATCTTTGAGTTCACGGATTTGCGCGTATACAATGTTATGACTGACCGTTCGTTTGTAAAAGCTCTTCCTGTGGATTCCAGTTTTGATGATACCCTGAAAATGTTTAAGGATACTGGTTTTTCGCGTATTCCGGTATTCGTTGATGATATTGATTCAATTATAGGATATGTTGATTATTGCAATCTTTTGTTTTACAAAAAGGATAAAAACTATTTTTCACTGAAAGAATCGGTTCAGGATATTCTGTTTGTTCCAAAAACGAATTCCGCGGTTTCGCTATTAAAAAAAATGACTGACACTAACAGTAATATTGCTGTAGCAGTGGATGAACATGGATGTAACAGCGGAATTGTGACCCGCAATGATTTGCTTGCCGCTGTGTTCGGACATTTGAGCGACGAATATGCAGGCGATAACGATATTCCTGTTGAAGATCAGATTGATTTTATCTCCCCGCACGAATTCCGAATTCCCGGCGATATGTTTTTAACAGATGTAAACGACATTTTCAATTTGCATCTTGAATCCGAGTATTATCAGACAGTTGCCGGTTGGATGCTCGAAAGGTTGGGAGAACTGCCGCCTGTAGGAACTTTGGTCAGAACGGAAAAAGCTTTGTTTATTGTAGAAGCTCAGTACAGACGCCGCATTCAAGTTGTGCGCTTAAAACTAATTATCTGATTTTTGCAGAAGCTTTGCAAGAACATTGTCTTTTTGCCGCCAGTTTTTGTTCACCTTTACCTGCAGGTCAAGTTCTATTTTGTAGTCAAAAATCTTTCTAAGCTGTTTTATCGATTCAATTCGGATTGTTTTTATCATCGTTGCGCTTTTCCCGATGACTATTCCTTTCTGGCTGTCGCGTTCTACTACAATAAAAGCCCTTACCCACAGTTTTTTGTTTTCATTCCGCCATTCCATGTCAGCAATTTCAACATAGATTGCATGCGGCAGTTCATCGTGGAGCAGATTCATTGCGTTTTCGCGTATTATCTCGGAAATTCTGAAATCAACTTCCTGATCCGTGTAGTATTCTTCGGGATAAAACGCCGGTTGTTCAGGTGCAAGCTTGTACAGCTGCAGGAGCAAATCGTTTATGTTTGTGTCGTTCGCCGCGGAAACTGAAACAATGCGTTCCTGTGGAAAATCAGGAAAGACCTGCGTTAAAAAGTCCTTTATCTTCTGCTGGTTTGATTCCGGTAAGTCTATCTTGTTTATGCCGATAACGGTTTTGTCCAAAAACGGCTTTACAAGTTGGACAACCAGCGTTTCTTCTTCTCCCGGAATTCTTGTGCTGTCTATCAAATACAATACAAGATCTGAATCCGCAATGTTTTCTTCGGCTATAGACTTGAGCTGGTTGTTGAATTTCTTCTCGGAATTATGATAGCCGGGTGTGTCGATGAATACCAGCTGACCGTATGAGGTGTTTATTATACCTCGTATGGAATTTCGTGTTGTTTGCGGAACCGGTGATACAATGGAAACTTTTTCACCGGCGGCGGTATTCAAAAATGTAGATTTTCCTGATGAAGGTCTGCCTATAATCGTAACTATTGCGCTTTTAGCTGCTTTTTCGTTGCTCATTACGGTCAGTGTACCACAAAAAGAACAGCTTGCATAGAAACACTTTTTTTACTATATTATTGTTATAACGCATTCCGCTGATTTATCCGAATTGCAGAGCGGAAGCAATTCTTGTGAATTGCAAATCTTGCTAAATAGGAGCCTCAAAATGAGTGCTGTCTTATCTAACAATCATTACTTATTTACATCCGAATCAGTAGGTGAAGGTCACCCTGACAAACTGTGCGATCAGATTTCTGATGCTATCCTCGATCGCGTTCTTGAGCTTGATTCAAATGCTCATGTTGCATGCGAAACATTTGCTACAACGAACTTTGTTCTTGTAGGCGGTGAAATTGGTTTTCAGGATCCGAATCCCGAACTTCCAAAAATAATCGCAAAAGAAGCCGAGAAAATTGCTCGCAAGGTTGCGCTGGATATTGGTTACAATTCTTCTGACGTTGGATTGGACGGCAATAAATGCGAGTTCATGAACCGTCTGCATGCCCAGTCACCCGACATTAATCAGGGTGTTGTGGGAACAGGACTTTCCGAATATGAAGGACAGCAGGGAGCTGGTGACCAGGGAATGATGTTCGGTTTTGCCTGCAACGAAACACCTGTTCTTATGCCTGCGCCGATTTATTATTCACATCAGCTTTTGTTAAAAGCTACTGAATTGCGTAAATCCGGCAAAATTGCATGGCTGCGCCCTGACTCAAAGTCTCAGGTAACTGTTGAATACGATGGTTTTAAACCTGTAAGAATAGACGCTGTTGTTATTTCGCATCAGCACAATCCTGAAGTGGATTATAATACAATCAGAACAACAATTATAAACGACATCATAAAGCCTGTTCTTGAACCTACAGGCTTGTTGGATTCAAATACCAAGTATTTTATCAATCCTACCGGACGTTTTGTTACCGGCGGACCTGACGGTGATTCCGGTTTGACAGGTCGCAAGATTATTGTTGATACATACGGTGGTATGGGTCGTCACGGTGGCGGGGCTTTCTCCGGTAAAGACCCTTCAAAAGTAGACCGCTCAGCTGCGTATATGGCGCGTTATATTGCCAAGAACATTGTAGCCGCAGGTTTGGCTGACCGCGCAGAAGTTGAACTTGCGTATGCAATCGGTGTTCCGTTCCCTGTTTCAATCATGGTTGATACATTCGGTACAGAAAAAGTAAACCGTTCAAAGATTGAAGCTGCAGTAACAAAGGTTTTTGACTGCACCCCGGAAGGTATCTCAAAAACGTTGGGACTCAAAAAGCCGATTTATGCAAAAACAGCCAGTTACGGACACTTTGGCCGCGAAGGTTTCCCATGGGAAAAGACCGACAAAGTTGAAGAACTGAAAAAAGCCGCAAACTAGAACCGGCTAAATACTGCTAATTCAACTGCCCGATTCATTCGGGCAGTTTTTTTATGTTTAATACCTAAAATCACAAAAGTTATTGTATAATAATGGAACCAATTTAAGAAACTTCCATTTTGTGGGAACGATGATGAAAAAAGAAAAAAGAGTGTTTTTATATGCAACTGAAATTTTTTATAAAATGAAATATACAAAACTATTATTTATTTCTTTTTTTTATTCACTGATTACTAGCATACCTTTTTGTTTTCCAGTGAATAATCGAAACATAAAAGTATCAGCTGTATTGTTTATTGTGTCATTCATTCTAAGCCAAATTATTTTTGTTTCTGTAAGATATGTTATACCAGAATTAAAAGAGATTTTTGCAAATATATTAAAAATAAAATCAGATTCTGTCAGTATTTGGTATGTTTTATATGTTATTCTATTTCATATGATTTATTTGGTAGTTTTAGTATATGTTTTATTGACCTGCCGATGATATTTATTGTCGAAAAGTGTTACAATGTCCATATTAGCTAATTTTGTGTGTTACATTAATCGACTTTTTATTTG
>DBWK01000077.1:7005-7142 GCA_002308875.1 Treponema sp. UBA1240 | reverse complement strand
CGTTGCTTCTGTCCGCCGGAGAGCGTACTTACAGGCGCGGAGCCTCTGTCTTCAAGTCCTACGAGCTTGAGCATTTCAGCCACACGGTCTTTTATTACACTGGAGCGGGTTTTGCAAATCTCAAGCGGATACGCAAT
>DBWK01000077.1:5065-6992 GCA_002308875.1 Treponema sp. UBA1240 | reverse complement strand
AAAATCATGCCGATTTTCCGTCTGCGCTGAATCAGCTCAGCCTTTGAAAGGTTATCAACCCGAACATCATTGTAAAAAACGCTGCCTTCGTCAGGTGTTTCAAGCAGACTGACCAAGCGGACCAACGAAGACTTTCCCGCGCCGCTTTTACCTATTATTCCAAAAATCATGTTTTCGGGGATTTTTAAAGAAACCCCGTTTACGGCAGTAATACTGCCGGTGGAACTTGTGTATGTTTTTTTTAAGTTTTCAAGTGTTATATTCATTATAACCTCTGTAACCCCGTCATTTTTATGTACGTCATATTACACAAATACACAAAAAAACACAATTATCGGTTTTGCAACGCAAATCTTAAAAAGAGATATACACTTAATAACCTACTTTGTCAATAGGTTATGAGAAAATAAATGATTTCTAAGCAACTTGCTTTTTATTTGTCTTGCAAGTATGCTGTTTTTATGGAAAGCGCAGCTAAAGGCGGAGCGGCGGCAAACTGCATAATTTTGCTCGGACCCACCGCTACAGGAAAAACTTCTCTTGCGGTAAAACTGGCAGACCAATACAACGGCCAAATTATTTCCGCGGATTCCAGACAGGTTTATAAAGGACTCGATCTGGGTTCCGGCAAAGATTTGGAAGAATACATTGTAACAGACGGCAACGGCGGTAAAAAGCAGATTCCGTACCACCTAATCGACATTGCGGACTTGTCGCAAGAATACAGCGTTTTTAACTACCAAAAAGATTTTTACAGGGTTTTTGTTTCCATAACTGAAAATAATATTCTGCCCGTAATATGCGGCGGAACGGGTATGTATCTTGATTCCATCATCCGCGGCTACGAGCTGCAGGAAGTTCCTACAAACACCGAACTGCGCCTTTCGCTGAACGGGCTTTCAATGGAAGAACTTGCCGAAAAACTGCGCTCACTCAAGCCCGACCTGCACAACAGCACCGACCTTACCGAACGGCACAGGCTCTTAAGGGCGATTGAAATAGCCGAATACGAAAAAACACCCGAAGCGCAAAAACAAAAGGCACAAGCTCCCGCCCGCCCGAATATTGTTCCGTATATTCTGGGGCTCACATTCCCGCGCGATGTTCTGCGCAAGCGCATAAAAGACCGCCTGCGTCTCCGGTTTAAGCTCGGAATGATTGAAGAAGTTGACGCACTGCACAAAAACGGTGTTCCGTGGGAACGGCTCGAACGGTTGGGCTTGGAATACGGATACATTTCGAGGATGCTGCAGGGCAAAATAAAATCAGAAGAATTGTTCAGCCAGCTCTATATTGCAATCGGCCAGTTTGCCAAAAGGCAGGAAACCTGGTTCAGAGGGATGGAAAGAAAAGGCGTTCTCATAAACTGGATTCCTACAACGGCACAATCCACGGCGGATCAAGTTTTTGACAGCGCTCTTGATATGCTTTGCAAAGCGGGGATTTGCGTTTGAAGCCTTCCGCAGAAACTTACCGCAAAAAGAGGATGGCTGCTGTTGAACCGTACATAAACGACCTTCCGCTCACACCTGTTGAAACGGCAGTCGTCATTCCCGCCGTGAACGAATACCCCCGTATCCTGGACACAATAAAATCGCTGGAAGCTGCAGCATCTTTTTTGCCGGAACACAAACGGCAAAAAACAAAAATCATCATAAACGTTAATAACAGGGCATCGCATCCACAATCCGTAAAGGATAACAGCCAGGAACTGCTGCAACAGCTCCGGTCCCGTAAAGATGAATTTTGCATTGCAATAGATTCCTGCTCAAAAGGCAGAGAACTGCCCGAAAGCGACGGCGCAGGTTTTGCCCGGAAAATCGGCTTGGATTATGCTTATTTGTGCTGCGAAAGTTCAGACAGCCCTGAACCCAAAATTATCTGCTGCATGGATGCGGACACCATTGTAGAACAAAACTACTTTACC
>DBWK01000077.1:2879-4913 GCA_002308875.1 Treponema sp. UBA1240 | reverse complement strand
CATGCGGAGGAATGAACCGCAAGGTTGCGGCGGAAGACTTTTATTTTTTGCAGATGCTCCTAAAAACCTGCCCGCCAAAAAAATTCTGCAGTATGATAGGAACAAGCGTTCATCCTTCCGCCCGAAAATCCATGCGTGTTCCGTTCGGAACAGGGGCAACCGTTACGGCATGCCTGGAACAGAATCATGTTATAAAAGACTTTCCGCCCGAATATTTTGAGATGCTTGCGGCATTGTTTGAATGTGTTGATGAGTTTGCAAAAAAGGCTGTGTTGGTTCAAAAAGACTTGGCGGTCGAAACAGCCGAAAGAATAATGGCGGTTTCTCCGTATCTGTTCGCGTTTTTGGAACAGGAAAACTTTATTGAAATATGGAAAAGGCTGTTTAAGCAAAACCACAAGGACGCGGCTTTACTCAAAACAGCCTTTCACTGTTGGTTTGACGGACTTAAAATCATTCGTCTTTTTCATATCCTTGAGAAAACTATGCCGTAGCAACAAGTTTTCTTGAACTTGATTCAATCTTTGTAAGATAACCTGTTCTCAGACATGTTTCAAAAAGTTCCTTGGTCATAAATTCGTTTGTTACTTCTTCATAACCGTCTTTATCACGAACAATTCTAATAACATATCCTTCATCCGTTTCATTCAAAATAGTAATAAAATCATTTGATTCGTATATGGTACGCAAAGAGTAACATTCCATAACGGCCTCCTGTTGTTTACATATTCCAAGTTATACAATTATCTTCGGACGGATTTTGATTCGATATTAGAAAAATTTACAAAACACGGAACCCTGCCTTATAATATACGCATGAGCTATACAGACTGCCATATTCATCTTGCACAGACAACCGGCTGGGAACCGCTTGCCGGTACAATTTTTCCGGTATGTGCATCCGCGTATACGATACAGGATTATGAAAAAACGGAACAAATCACCTCGCGTTATAATACGGAACAAAAAAAAGTGTGCCTCTCATTCGGGATTCATCCGCAAATAACAGAGGATAATCTGCTGGATTTTTTGAACGGACTTTTAAAAGAAAACCGCTTGGACGCTGTGGGAGAAATAGGTTTTGACTTTTATAAAAAAGAAGATGAAGCAAACGCTGACACACAGGAATACTTTTGGAATGAGCAGCTGGCACTCGCCGTTAACTACAAAAAGCCTGTTATCATTCACTGCCGCAAGGCACTGCCAAAACTGTTCACTTATACGGATAAAATGAAAAACCTCCCTGCAGTTGTTTTTCACTCCTGGAACGGTAGCCTTACCGAAGCAGATTCCATGCTAAAAAAAGGAATTAACGCATATTTTTCAATCGGAAAGCAGGTTTTGAACGGCAACAAAAAAGTAATTGAAGCCGCCGCTATGCTGCCTGTAGAAAGGCTTTTAACAGAAACTGACGCCCCGTATCAGACGTTAAAAAACGAAACGCAAACAACGGCGGCGGATGTTATGAAAGTTTGTAAAAAAATTGCGGAGCTGCGGCACACGGATGAGGAAGAACTGACTGATTCGGTTTACTGGAATTTTTGCAGCGCTTTTTCTATTTCAGGAATAAGAAGCTGAAAACGTTCTTCGATTATCGGAATAAGGGGCATAGCATCGCCTTCTTCCTTGCCGCGCAGGATTCGTTCCGCCTGCTGGCAGACTTCCTGCAATGATTCTGCGCCTATTGTTGCGGAAGCACCCTTTAAGCGGTGGATTTGGGAACCGGCTTCCATTTGTTTTCCGGCTTCTATCAGTTTGTATATTTCTGCGGCTGAAAATTTTTCTTCATCATGATAGGCTGTAAGCAAATCACAGTAAAGCTCCACTTCGCCGTCAAGCATTTCAAGTGCGGATTCAGTATTCAATACAGGCTTACTCATAAAAATCTTCCCCTTCATCATTTATTATAACAAAAGCGGGCAGGTTTTTTACCTCAACAAGTCTTACCGCTTCCATTCCCAATTCAGGATAATCGACAATCTTGGAATTTACAATATATTCTGACGAAATTAACGCAGCCGCACCGCCGATTGT
>DBWK01000077.1:2546-2761 GCA_002308875.1 Treponema sp. UBA1240 | reverse complement strand
CATATAGGGTACTGCTTTGTGTATTCGGGCAGCGTTTTTCCCTGCTGAATAAGTTCGTGCCACCTTGCATGTGCCGCATCCCGCGCAACAAGTATAGAACCGCTCACACTCACACGTGTTCCGGGTTTTAAGCCGTGCAGTTTTTTGCAGTTAGCGCTTATTCCGTCAGCGGTGTTGAGCGTTACGGCCTTTTCTTCGCTTTTCAAGAGGCTTAC
>DBWK01000077.1:0-2439 GCA_002308875.1 Treponema sp. UBA1240 | reverse complement strand
GCCGAACACGAAACGCCGATTGAAACAGGGCAGCTTGCTCCGTGCCGCGGCAGTCTTATTACCTTGGAATCGCAGCAGAGCGCTTTTCCGCCGAACTGCGCACCTAATCCGGTTTGTTCGGCAATCTCGCGCATCTTACCTTCCCAGTATTTGTCACGGTAAGCTCCGTAACCTTCTGCTTTATCTGACAGGCCGTCGTAATAGCCGCACGTTGCAAGTTTTAACGTTAAAAGGTTGTGTTCGGGACTGAGTCCGCCCGCAACTACGCAGATTTTATACGGCGGACAGGCGGATGTTCCGAGTGCGGGAATCTGTTCCGCAAGAATCTTTTCAAAAGCAGTCTCGTTCAGACACGCCTTTGTTTTTTGCAGAAAAGTTGTTTTATTTGACGAGCCTCCGCCTTTTGCGCAGAACAAAAAACGGCAGTGAGGCTCATTGCGGAACTGCTCGTCGCTCAAAGAAAGGCTTTCGGCGGAATGTGTAAAAAGCATGATTTGGGCCGGCATATTGTTATGAGGATTGTACTCATCAAAAAAAGACTTTGAGCAGAATGTGGAAAAACGCAGGTATCTTTCTTTGTAGGTATTCTCAACCGCGCCGGAAATGACGGCTTCTTCGTTACAGTCAGCTATAAAGGAATTTGCACGCCACGAAAAAACGTTCGCAATTCCGGTATCCTGACAAAGCGGATAAGTTCCTTCCGAGGCTGTCTGTGCGTTTTTAAGCAGAAAAGCGGCGGTATAGCGGTCGTTTGCGGAAGCGGTTTTATCGTTGGCAATCTTGAGCAGATTTTCCAGATGTTCCTGCGGGAACGTGAAAGAAAGTTTGGAAAAAGCTTGTTTTGTTAAAGACTCAAGAATTTGTTCCGTAAGAACAAAAACCTGTCTGTTCCCTGTCTGGAACACATCAGGTTTGTGCGGAACAAATATAAATTCCTTTTTCATACGTTTATTCTAGTTTATTTTTGCCATATTTGCTATACTTTATAATATGAAAAGAATCGCTGTTTTTTTGTATGCTAATTTTATACTTTCAATCGTTTTCTTTATCTTTAATACGAGTTTTTCAGCGGGGATTCCGCTGCTTTCACTTCCTGTATGGCTGATTTTTTCCGCCGCATTCGGGTATTTTGCGATTTACAGATTTGTAATAAAAAATGAAACTAAATTTGTCTTTACTGCCGTAAAATTTCTGGAATATCTTCCGTTTGTAATGCTCATTGTGTTTTTTCTTTTCAGGGCTGACGGCAGAGAAACATCTTTTGGCCGGGATTTGTTCACGGTTATTCTGTGGGTCGTAACATTCATCGTTTCACTGGTTACGCTGTTTTTTCTCAAACCCAAAAGACTGCCTTTTGAAGTTCCTGAACGCAAAAAATACACCGGCGCAAAATGGGTACTGGCGGAAGCACTTGACTGGCTCGACGCGGCACTCCAGGCGGTTTTCATTATTATTCTTGTAAACGTTTTTATAATCCAGCTCTATATGATTCCGTCCGAATCGATGGTTCCGCAGTTTTTAGTTAAAGACAGGGTTGTTGTTTTTAAAACACCGGCAGGACCTACCTTCCCGCTGACGGAAATTTCACTGCCGAGACTCCGGTCTTACAAACGCGGTGATATAGTTGTATTCCGCAATCCGCATACGGACCAGAGCAAAAAAGCCGAGGTAAAGACTTTTACCAGTCAGCTTGTTTTTATGCTTACGCTGACAACGGTAAACCTTAATGTGGACGATGCCGGTAAACCAATTTCAGATCCGCTGGTAAAAAGAGTTACAGGCGTTCCGGGCGAACAGCTTGTAATGGTGGATGGTGTATTGTATTCACGCACAAAGGATAACAACACTTTTACGCCTGTAACAGCCGATGCTGATTGGGCGGAATGGAATTTAAACGAACTGCCCGAAACCCTTAAAAAGAACATACAGGATTTTCCTGTTTCAAATGAAATTTATGCCGCTATGACAGATGTCGAAAAACTGCGCAAAGAACTGGACATTGAACAGGCTAAGGAAGAAGCCCGGAACATAGTCCAAAGCTTTTCCGAAATACACAAAAAGGTTGCAGCNNGCAAAAGCCGATTCTCCCGATTATAAAAACACAATTCTGCCAAAGGATATGTTTGCCGTCAGCTTGTTCTCAAAGCACGAAGACTTTGCACGCAAGCTTTTGACTGTTGACGGCGGCGAAAAATGGTTTTCCGAATTTATGACAAACTGGATACCCGCATATTCAGACAGCATTCGGAACGAAGATCCGTATGAGGACAGCATGTTCAGACTGAACCTGCTTTTTAAGCTTTCGTTCGGAAAACTTGTTATATATGATTCCGAGCAAATGCTTTACGGCAAACATATTTCCGTTTCAATGAACGATTATATACAGCTTATGCAGCTTGCACAAAATCTTGATTTGTACACAATGCTTAATGACAGCCG
>DBWK01000062.1:2585-7427 GCA_002308875.1 Treponema sp. UBA1240 | reverse complement strand
CGCGTAATGGCGGGTGAGTGGGTTCTGCTCATAGCAGCTGACGAACTTTTGGGAACATTCGGTAAAGTACTTATCGGCGTAGGTGTTTCCTGCGCGGTTCTTTCCGGTATTATGGGCTTTTACCTTGCCTCCTCACGTCTTATGTACTCTATGAGCCGCGACGGTTATCTGCCTAAATGGTTCGGTAAAGTTGATAAAAAATATGGAACACCTAAGAACGCTATGATTTTCTGCGTTATCGTATCTCTTTCTGGACCGATTCTTGGACGAGAAGCCCTTGGCTGGTTCGTAGACATGAGTGCTATAGGTGCTTCAATAGGATATTTCTTCACATGTGCAAGTACTTTAGTTACTGCCCGTCGTGAAAAAGATGCAACCATGTTCCTTAAAATAATGGCTATAGTAGGCGTTATATTCTCTGTGACGTTCATGGTTCTTCAGCTTATCCCGATTCCAGGACTTTCCGGTGTTCACTTTGGAAAAGAAAGCTACATAATGCTTGTAATCTGGGTTGCATTAGGATTTATTTTCTATTTAAAAGAAAGAAAATTCTTTACAGCAGGAAACTAAATCCATTTATAATTTGACATAACGGAGAAATCTGTTTCATCAGAAGCAGTTTTCTCCGTTTTTTTTGTCTTTTTTTCCTATTATCTGTTCCAAAAGTATCTTTTAAATGTTAATATGCGAACACCATATACATTGTTTGAACACAAATAGGAGTAAACATGGAATCCATTAAAAGAAATATTCTTCTTAATCCGGGACCATCAACAACGACCGATTCAGTTAAGTATTCACAGGTCGTTCCCGATATTTGCCCGCGAGAAAAAGAGTTTGCATCACTAATGAAAGGGTTACGAGAAGACCTTGTAAAGATTGTTCATGGAGATTTGAACAAATACACGAGCGTACTTTTTTGTGGAAGTGGAACAATTAATATTGATGTATGTATAAACAGCTTGCTTCCAGAAGGCAAAAAAGTTCTTGTTGTAAATAATGGTGCCTACAGCACCAGGGCTGTTGAAATCTGTCAGTATTACGGACTTCCGCATATTAATCTGGCGTTCCCGGTTGATCAAAGACCAGACTTGACTTTAGTAGAAGAAACCCTGAAAAACAATCCAGACATTGGGCTTGTTCACACAACTCACAACGAAACAGGCACAGGTATTCTTAATCCAATTCGCGAAATTGGTGCTTTGGCTCACAAATACGGTGCGTTTTTCACAGTGGATACAACTTCAACTTACGCCATGCGCCCAATAAACATCGAAGAAGATAATATCGATTTTTGCATGGCGAGCGCACAAAAAGGCCTTATGGCATTTACCGGTCTTTCTTTTGTAGTCGGAAACCGCTCAATAATAGAGCAGTCAAAGCAATTCCCTAAGCGCAGCTTCTATTGCAACCTTTATTTGCAATATGAGTATTTTGAAAAAACAGGCGAAATGCATTTTACCCCGCCCGTACAGACAATATATGCCACGATCCAGGCTCTTAAAGAATATTGGAAAGAAGGCGAGCAGGCAAAATGGGCAAGACATACGCGTGTTTTCAATGCCATTAACGAAGGTCTTGATGAATTAGGCTTCAAGCAAGTTATAAAGCCCGAATGGAGAACCGGCCTCGTTTCTTCAGCAATTTACCCAGATGATCCAAACTGGAGTTTTGAGAAAATCCATGATTACTGCTATGAACGTGGATTTACTATTTATCCGGGAAAAATCAGCACGACAAACACATTCCGATTATGCGCCCTCGGTGCAATTGATGCCCCGGATATTAAAGATTTCTTTGTTGTATTCAAAGAAGCTCTTAAAACTTACGGTGTTTCTGTTCCAGTTAAATACAATTGAGGTATTGATTGTCAAAAGACACCCCATTTTCCGAAGTCAGGCTTACCTGCCGGATTTGAAAAACCAAGTACAAAGGAATTAAAATGAAGACAGTTTACACAGTATTTTGTACAGATGTTATCCATGATGGACATCTTAATGTAATTGAAGCAGCTCATAAATATGGAAAAGTCATTATTGGTGCGCTTTCTGATGAAGCATTGATTCGTTACAACAAATTCCCTACCAAAAGTTTGGAAGAACGCATTAAGCTTTATGAAAGCCTTGATGGAGTTGATCAGGTTATAGTGCAGAACAGCATAATGTACGATGATATCGTAACTAAACTTCATCCAGATTATATTGTTCATGGTGACAACTGGAAAGAAGGCCCAGAAAGCGCGATACGCGAAAATGTCGTGAACTTGCTTTCTGAATATGGTGGAAAACTCATAGAAGTTAAATACACATATAATCCAGCTGTAAAAAAGATTGATGATCAGCTTAAAGAAAAGCTTGCCATGCCAGAATACAGACGAAAAAGGCTTCGCCAGCTTATTCAAATGTGTCCTGTCGTAAAAACAATAGAAGCACACAGTGGCCTTACAGGACTTATCGCTGAAAAAACTGTTGTCGAAAACAATGGTAAACTTGACCAGTTCGATGCAATGTGGGTTTCTTCTCTTTGTGACAGTACGGCAAAAGGCAAACCGGATATTGAGCTGGTAGATATGAGCAGTCGTCTCCGTACAATTGACGATATTATGGAAGTAACAACAAAGCCTATTATCCTTGACGGTGATACAGGCGGTCTTACGGAGCATTTTGTATATAACGTCCGCACTCTGGAGAGAATGGGAGTAAGTGCTGTTATTATAGAAGATAAAACCGGCTTAAAAAAGAACAGTCTTTTTGGAACAGAAGTTCAGCAGACACAAGCAACTATCGAAGAATTCAGTGCAAAAATCACTGCCGGAAAACAGGCTCAGCTTACAGATGATTTCATGATTATTGCTCGTATCGAAAGCCTTATTCTGGAACGTGGAATGGATGATGCGCTTAACAGAGCATTCGCTTTTGTAAAAGCTGGTGCAGACGGTATTATGATTCACAGCCGCAAAAAAGAACCTGATGAAATTCTTGAGTTCTGCGATAAATTCCGCGAATCAGACAAAAAAACACCTATCGTTGTTGTTCCGTCTTCGTTCAATACGATTACAGAAGAAGAGCTTGCACAGCATGGCGTGAACATCGTTATATACGCAAACCAGCTTACAAGAAGCGCTTTCCCGGCAATGCAGCAGACAGCGAAAGATATTCTTAAGTATCATCGTGCAAAGGAAGTTGATGACCGGCTTATGCCTATAAAACAGATAATTACACTTATCGATGAGCTTTAAGGCATTTTTTCTTTTGTGCTAATATCAATAACGCACGTTTTATAGGAGCTATCATGAAAGTAGAAAAACTAGTTGAAATTATAAACTCTGATTTTTATACAGGTGTTCCGGACAGTCAGCTAAAAGCGTTATGTAATTATTTGATGAACACATACGGCATAGACCCAAAGCATCATATAATTGCTGCAAACGAAGGAAACTGTACGGCTTTAGCAGCAGGATATCATCTTGCAACCGGTAAAGTACCTGTCGTGTATATGCAGAACTCCGGAGAAGGCAACATAATCAACCCGGTAGCATCACTTTTGAACGACAAAGTTTATGCAATTCCGGTTGTATTTGTTGTCGGCTGGCGCGGAGAACCTGGTGTCCATGACGAGCCGCAGCACATCTATCAGGGTGAAGTTACCGTAAAACTTTTGGAAGACATGGATATTAAAACATTCGTAATAGGCAAGGAAACTACCGATGAAGAAGTTTCCGCGGCTATGGAATCTTTCAAGAAAGTCCTTGCGTCTGGTAAAGATGTCGCGTTTGTTATTAGGAAGGGCGCTCTTTCTTACGATGAAAAAGTCGTTTACAAGAACAACAACACCATGATTCGCGAAGAGATAATTCAACACATCGTAAAAGCAAGCGGAGAAGACCCAATTGTAAGTACAACTGGAAAAGCCAGCCGAGAGCTTTTCGAAACGCGAGTTGCCAACGGACAAAGCCACAAATACGACTTTCTTACGGTTGGCTCTATGGGGCACAGCTCTTCCATTGCGCTGGGAGTTGCTATAAACAAGCCGGAAACACGGGTGTGGTGCGTTGACGGCGATGGTGCTGTTCTTATGCACATGGGTTCTATGGCAGTTTTAGGGGCGAACAAACCTAAAAACATGATACATGTTGTAATAAACAACGGTGCGCACGAAACCGTTGGAGGAATGCCTACCGTTGCCGGCAACATAGATTTAGTCGCCGTCGCTAAAGCGTGCGGATATCCGTATGCAGTAAGCGTTGATAGTTTTGAAAAACTGGACGCAGAACTTGAAGCTGCAAAAAAACGAGGCAGTTTAAGTTTAATAGAAGTAAAGTGTTCAATAGGAGCTAGGGAAGATTTAGGCCGCCCAACAACAACAGCTCTGGAAAATAAACAGAACTTTATGGATTACCTTAAGACATTGTAAGCTCACACAATTCGGAGTGTAAAAGCTGCCGAAGTGCACAAAAAAAGACCCTCTGTTTCAATGAAGCAGAGGGTCTTTCGTATAAAAAAACAATTAGTTTTTCTTTACGAAAACCATTCCATCACCGTCTTCACCCATTGATATTTTATTATCTTTGAATGTATAACTAAGTGTCTCACCATTAGCTGTCATTGTCTCGCCATCTTTTGTAATAGATTCAATGTCATAAGAACCAATCTCTTTATCTTCACCACAGCTTGTCAAACATACAACAAGTATCAACGCAAAAATAGCAAAAAGTGCTTTTTACAGATATCAAAAAATCATGTAAAAAATCAGGCGCTTTGCAAAAAAAAAGTTTCCCTATCGAAAATAAGGAAACTTTTTTTATAGCAGGAGTAGGACTTGAACCTACGACCTCCGGGTTAT
>DBWK01000062.1:0-2570 GCA_002308875.1 Treponema sp. UBA1240 | reverse complement strand
CTCTATCCTGCGTCGTAATGTGCGGTTATAATATCATCGCTTTCCGAATTTGTCAACCGATCATATGAGAATTTCAACCGGACAACAGCATATACAATTGTAACATAAGAAAATATCTTTAACGGGAAAACGAATCCGGCAAAAAAGTTATAAAGCCCATGAATAAATACTGCGGAAATAAACGGTCGGATATATTGGTTTTTCTGTTTGAAAGACCAGACATACAACCCAGAAAGACCGGAACAGAAGGTATGAATCAGCACAGCTGTTGCATAACGCAGAATTATCGCATCAGTGCCATACATCAGCATATATACCACAGTCTCGAATGTACCGATTGAGAAACCTGCTATTAAGGAACATATAACAAATGTCAGCGAATCTTTTTTCTTTCCAGGAATAAACATCAACATCAACATTTTGATTGTCTCTTCTATCAGCCCATTAAACAAAATCGATGTAAAAAAAACAGACAATATTTTTGTTGATGAAAAAACAGGGAGCGAAAGAACCAAAAACTGTATAACAGCAATAGGAATAATTGCCGCAAGTCCTGACAAGATAGAAATCAAAGCACTGCCAACCGTCAGTTTTTTACAAACAGCCAGCAGAATTGCCGTGAGCAAAATAAGAGGAACGAAGCAAATACCAATTGTCGCTATTGAATCCATATTCTAAGCTCTTTTATTCCCTGTATATTAGCAAAAACAACTAGATTTAGCAGCCACATCCGCTTCCACAAGAATTTCCACAACCGCCGCTTGAGCCACAGCCACTGCATCCGCCGCAACCACCGCCACAGCCAGAAACTTGTCTTGGCATAAGTTCTTCAGGGGTAGCTTCTCTTACAGAAGCAACTGTCACATCAAAATAAAGAGTTTGTCCTGCAAGCGGATGATTCGCGTCTACCGTAACTTCTTTGTCTGTAACTGCTGTCACTGTAACAATCTGGCCGCCCCCTGCAGTATTCGCCTGAAACTGCATACCAGGCTCTATCTCGACATCTGTGTCGAACTGATCCTTTGGAACATTTACCACAAGTTCCTTGTTATATACGCCGTAAGCATCTTCCGGTGGAATTGTTACAGAGAACGAATCTCCAGCAGACTTTCCTTCAAGCTCTTTCTCAAGCCCAGAAATTAGATTTCCGTGTCCATGCAAATATTCTAAAGCTCCGGCATCTTTTGACGAATCAATAACCTTACCGTCTTTGTCCTTAAGTGTGTAGTCTATTGCTACCATTTTATCTTTGGCTATAACCATCTGTATAATCCTTTAAAATATAATTTCGCGCTTTCTATCCATACCGAAAATTAATATCCCGGCTTGCATCAAAAATGTTGCTCCAGTTTTTCTGCGCCTCTTATCGTCGTTTGAAGCCGCGTTTTTCAAACACCGATAATTAAAGATACAAGAATAAATGTGTTTTGGCAATTTGATTTTACACAAGTTTGCGATTTTACGCGAAATATCGGTTTGTGCCGCCTATTTGTGCGCATGTCGTGAATTTTGCTTTAACCTCTGGCATTTTTAGAAGACAAAACAGGGATAAGGTCTTTTCTTCCGATTTTTTCAAGGGCTTCTTTTACAAGCGGGCGATTTTCCGGCTTGTTGAACTGTAGCAACGCCCTATGAAGCCGCCTTTCATGCCCGCTTTTGCACACATAAAGGCTTTTCATCTTACCAGAACCGTCTTTTTCATGCGGATCAAGCTCCGTGTAGTACATGCATGTCGCAAGGTTTCCCGGCGTAGGGTAAAAATCCTGCACCTGATCCGGCACAAACCCAGTTTTTTTAAGGTAAAGGGCTACTTCAAGCGCATCGTTAAGGTCGGCTCCCGGCAAAGCAGAAATGTAATAAGGAACAAGATATTGTTTTTTGCCGAGTTTTTTGTTCATCTCTCTGTATTCTTGCGCAAACTTTTCGTATGTTGCGTGCGAGCTTTTGCGTATAAGCTTAAGAACTTTGTCAGAAACGTGTTCCGGGGCGACTTTAAGCTGCCCTGAAATGTGATGCTCGCACAGCTCTCGGAAAAAAGTCTTGTCCTTGTCGAGCACAAGATAATCAAACCGGATGCCGCTTCTTATAAACACTTTCTTCACGCCCGGCAAAGAACGGAGCCGACGCAATATAGAAACGTATTCTGTGTGGTCAACTTCCAGGTTCGGGCATGGTTTTGCTCCAAGACATTCCCGGCTTGTACACGCGCCGTGCTCCGCCTGCTTTTTGCAAGCGTCGTGGCGGAAATTCGCAGTGGGACCGCCAACATCGTGAATGTAGCCCTTAAAGTCCGGGCGTGAAATAAGCTCGCGGGCTTCTTTTTCAAGCGAGTCCGCACTGCGCGTCTGAATGCGCCGTCCCTGATGAAACGTTATCGCGCAAAAAGAACACGCACCAAAACAGCCACGGCAGCTTGTAAGTGAAAAAAGAACTTCTTCAAGCCCCGGTACTCCTATCTTTCCGTTTGCGGCAGGGGTGTCGTACATTGGGTGCCAACGGCGCGTGTAGGGCAGCTCCATAACTGCATCGAACTCTGGTTGTGAAAGCGGCAGGGACGGCGGCTCCTGCAC
>DBWK01000104.1:5689-5940 GCA_002308875.1 Treponema sp. UBA1240 | reverse complement strand
TCACTTATCTTCCTCTGCTTCTGTATGCACAAAAAAGGCTGGGGCTGGAAGAACTTTATTGCCGAAACTGACGCCGGTAACGGTATCAAATTCCCCAAAGCAAAAGCTATCCAGTTCTACCTTAAATGGATTGCTCCGATTATCATTCTCGTAGTATTCGTTGCAGGATACTTTGACATCTTCGGCGCAAAATAAGCTGACTTTGCTTTGAGCATAAAAAAGACTTTCCTTTGCGGAAAGTCTTTTTTTTT
>DBWK01000104.1:0-5670 GCA_002308875.1 Treponema sp. UBA1240 | reverse complement strand
TATAATCCTCATAATTTATCGATGACAAATACTTGAAGAGGAATAATATGGAAGTAAGAGTAAGATACGCTCCGTCTCCGACGGGAATGCAGCACATCGGCGGTGTAAGGACAGCGCTTTTTAATTACCTGTTTGCGCGCGCCAACGGCGGAAAATTTATTCTGCGTCTCGAAGACACAGACCGCACACGCTACGGCGAAGAATATGTGCAGAACCTTTACGATACGCTTGCATGGCTCGGTATTGAATGGGACGAAGGCGGTCCTAAGGGCGGCGAATACGGTCCTTATGTTCAGTCCGAACGCTTTGACCTGTACAAAAAATATGCACAGGAACTTGTAGACAAAGGACAGGCTTACTATTGCTTCTGTGATGAAGAGCGCCTTGAACGAATCCGCATGATTCAGACAAAAAACAAAATGCCGCCCGGATACGACCGCGAATGCCGCCACCTGACACCGGAAGAAGTTGAAGCAAATCTCAAGGCAGGCAAACCTTACGTTATCCGCCTTAAGATTCCGATGGAAGGCGTAACACGTTTTCACGACGCGCTGCTCGGCGACATTGAGTGGAAAAACGAAGACATAAGCCCTGATCCGGTTCTCCTTAAAAGTGACGGATTTCCTACATATCACCTTGCAAACATTGTTGACGACCATTTTATGAAGATTTCGCACGTTATGCGCGCGCAGGAGTGGATTCCTTCAACACCTATGCACGTTATTATGTACAAGGCTTTCGGCTGGGATTATCCTGACTTTTGCCACCTGCCTATGGTTATGGGCAAGGACGGTCAAAAGCTTTCAAAGCGCCACGGTGCAACCAGCGTAAACGAATTCCGCGCACGCGGTTATCTGCCAAAGGCACTGATTAACTACGTTGCTATGCTCGGCTGTTCCTACGAAGACGGACGCGATATGTACGAACTCGCTGACTTTGAACGACTCTTCAAGCTTGAACACCTTAACAAAGCTCCGGCAGTTTTTGACTACAAAAAGCTGGAATGGTTCAACGGTCAGTATATGCGCCTCATGAGCGACCAGGAACTTTTTGACGCAACCCTGCCCTTTATTACAGGAACAGGCGATGCCGCAATCCCGATAAACGCTTCGGAAGAATTCCCCGCCCCGCACGTTGGTCCTGCATATTCAGGCATTGAGTACGCCGCTGACGGTAAAACGCTTAAAATTGCAGAAAGCGCCCTTGCAGACGGTGCGGAAGCACTTACCGACGCACAGATTCGCGAAAAACTTATGGCACTGATGCCGCTCATAAAAGAAAGACTGCACTTTTTGACCGATGCCGCTGAAATGGTCGGCTTTTTGTTCAAGAACGTAAAAGTTCCGCCTGTGGAAGAGATTGTTCCAAAACGTCTTGATGCAGCAAAAACAAAGGAAGTTCTTGAAAAATCAAAAGAATTCATCAAAAAGCTGCCTTCTATAACAGACCACGAGGAACAGGAAAACCTTGCAAAGCAGATGGCAGAAGAACTGGGTGTCAAGCTCGGCGACTTTATGATGCCGATCCGCATGGCTGTTACCGGAAGCCGCATTTCTCCGCCTTTGATGGGCTCAATTCTTATTCTCGGAACTGAAAAAGCCCTCGAAAGAACGGAAAAAACGCTTAAAAACTTTTAGTGGAACAGTCCCCAGTTTTTGCCGCTTTCAACACTGACTTTGAGAGGAACGGACAGGGCAACAACCTGCTCCATTTCTCTTTTTACGAGTGCTGAGACTTTTTCGGTTTCGCTTTCGGGACATTCCAGAATCAGCTCATCATGAACCTGCAAAAGCATTCGCCCGTGCAGGTTTTCTTTTTTTAAAGCGCCATCAACGGCTATCATAGCCTTTTTTACAATATCCGCCGCCGAGCCCTGTATAGGCGTGTTTACGGCAACCCGCTCCGCTGCGGATTTTTCTATCTTGTTTTTTGAATTGATATTCTGAATGTACCGGCGGCGACCGAATATTGTTTCAACAAAACCTTTTTCTTCCGCATGTTCCACAGTACTATGAATAAAGGACTGTACCCCGGAGTATGTTGCAAAGTACGAATCTATGAATGATTTAGCCTGTGTGTTGGAAATTCCGAGCTCGTTGGCAAGCCGGAACGCGCTCATTCCGTACATAACACCAAAGTTGATTGTTTTTGCGGTTCTGCGCATATCGGGTGTTACGGCTTCTGCGTCCACCCCGAATATGAGGCAGGCGGTAGCCTTGTGAACGTCTACTCCGCTCAAAAAGGCTTTTTTAAGGTTTTCGTCGCCGGAAAGATGCGCCAGTATTACTAACTCAATCTGCGAATAGTCCGCGGAAACAAGATTGCAGCCTTCGCACGCCGTAAACGCGGAACGGATTTTGCGTCCGGCTTCTTCACGCACAGGAATGTTCTGCAGGTTTGGATCCCGACTCGAGAGGCGGCCTGTTGCCGTTCCGGTCTGAATAAAGCTTGTGCGCACACGGCCGTCGGACGAAATAAGCTTTGGAATTGCTTCAACATAGGTGGACTGAAGCTTTGTAAGCGTACGGTAATCAAGTATTCTTTTGGGAACTTCATCAACACGGGCAAGTTCTTCCAAAACGGCGGTGTCGGTAGAAAAGCCGGTTTTTGTCTTTTTTACGGGACTAAGCTTTCGTTCTTCAAAAAGCACGTCCTGAAGCTGCTTTGTTGAAGCAATGTTGAACTCATGCCCTACAAGACTAAAAATACTCTTTTCGGCATCCTCAATCTGAGCGGCAAGCTCTTTTCCGTACGCGGCAAGGTTCTGTGTATCAAGGCGGATTCCGGCAATTTCCATTTCCGCAAGAATCGGCATTACAGGCATTTCGGTCTGTTCAAAAAGCGGCAGAAGTCCTTTTTCCTTTAACTTGGGCTCAAAAAGCTGCCACAACTGCAACGTCAAATCCGCGTCCTCGGCGGCATAAGGAACAGCTTTTTCGAGCGGAACGTCAAAGAACGTCATTTCCTTTTCTTTTTTTGGCACCAAATCCGTAAAAGGAATTGTTTTAAGACCGAGCTGTGTTTCGCTCAAGGCTTCAAGCGAGAACGACGCACGCTCAGGATTCAACAACCATGCCGCCACCATCGTATCAACAAAACGGCATTTAAGTTCTTTAAGACCGTTTGTGCGCAGTACCTCGTAATCATACTTGCCGTTGTGTGTGATTACGGTCATCTCAGCACGCCCGAACATTCTTGCAAGCTCGCCGAGAGCAGCTTCCGTACTGATGTACGAAACGGAACCGAGAGTTCCGCTTTCCGCCGTAACAAGCGGAATGTAAACGGCTTTGCCTTTCTGCATCGAAATTGAAAAGCCTGCAAGGCGCGCTTCATGCGGATTAAGGCTGTTGCTTTCGCAGTCAAAAGCCGTAAAACCTGCGGCAAGCGCCTGGTCAATAATTGTTTTAAGTTCGTTTATGTCTGTTACAGCGCGATAATCGCCGGTATTCGCAACAAGAGAGTCAAAAACAGGTTCCCCGTCTTCTTCGGCGGCAACGCTCGCCGCGCCTGTCTGAACTTCGGCAACAGCCCCGAATTCGGCATAGGATTTGGCAACCACAGGAACACCGGCATTAAAAAGATGTCGCGCTGCAGAGGCAAAATCGAGTGAAGCCACTGAATAATTGGAAAGTTCCAGCGAGACGGGAACATCCGTGCACAGTTCCACAAGTTTTTTTGAAAAAAATGCGGATTCTTTGCCTTCTACAAGCTTTTTACCCAGTGAACCCGCGATTGATTCCACATTCTCATAAATATTTGCAAGCGTTCCGTATTCGGAAAGAAGCTTTTGCGCCGTTTTTTCGCCGATTCCCTTTACACCGGGAATATTGTCCGCGGTGTCGCCCAAAAGCGAGAGCATGTCCTGCATCTGCGACGGCTGCACGCCCCACTCTTCCATAACGCCTTTTTCGTCAACGGCTGTCCAGCCGCCTGAATGGTTGGGTTTTAATATTGAAATACTGCCGTTAACAAGCTGCATCAAGTCTTTGTCACCGGAAAGAATGCAGCATCTCATACCGTTCTGCTCACACTCACGGGCAAGAGTCGCGATTATGTCGTCCGCCTCATAGCCGTCGCACCGGAGAATAGGAATTCCAAGAGCGGTAAGTATTTCTTCTATAACGGGAATCTGCGCATGAAGATCATCAGGTGTTTTTTGGCGGGTAGCCTTGTATTCGTCAAACAGCTTGTGCCGGAACGTGGGTGTGCGCGAATCAAGTGCGGCAACGGCATAAGCGGGTTTGTAGTCTTTTAGTATCTTTAGAAAATTGCGGAAAAAACCAAAAACGGCGGAAACATTTTCGCCCTTTATATTAACCAGCGGACGGCTGATAAAAGCATAGTAAGCACGGTAAATCAACCCGTACGAATCAAGCACGTACAGTGTTTTGTCAGAATCTTTCATAAAACCTCTTTTTTATTATCATAACACAAAAACCCAATTTTTGGTATGAGGAACATTTTTATGTAATTTGGGTAGTCGAGTATACAAATTACATAAAAAACTGACAAATAAAAAAGTGCGAATAAAAAGTGTGGTGTAAGCCTAAAAAGTCCGAATAAAAAGTGTAATACAACCCTATAAAGCTGTTTTCCATTTTCTTATACTCCTAATACAAGCTATTGACAAGTAACTTTTATGCTCAGTTTACTCCAGAAAAATGCGTATATACGCAAAAATTTGGAATAAAAATCTTGTCTCTTTTAAAATTTGGGTTCGTTCACAAGGGTAGTTATCACGCGTGAATCTGCAAAAGCCTATTATGATGATGACGGAGTGTATGTAATTCCGCTCAAAGATTTTCTTTTGAATGAGGATGTGTTGGGGAAATTTGACTTTTTCCCGATTAATATCACTATATGATAATGGCTTTATGTATAATTACGATGTTTTCGTGTATCTATTTCCGCACACTATCGTGAGATATTATTGGAAATTTAAGAAAAACACAGTACAATATGCCTGATGGAGAATAATATGGTCACTGTTCCTGTAAAAGACAAGATAGAATTTACGGTTTCTCTTGTAAGCGACTTTGCAAAGAAATATTCTCTTTCCACCACACAAGCTTTCAACTACTTTGACCGCTTTAATAAAATCTTGACAATACTTCCGCTTGCCGTTAGTATTTAAGTATGATAAATTCATTTGGAGATTCTGAAACAGAATTAATTTGGAAAGGACAAAGAAGCAAGAAACTTCCGCCGACCATTCAAAATGTTGCACGAAGGAAACTCCGAATGATAGCTGCTGCAAAAGAAGTAAAAGATTTAAGAATTCCATCAGGGAACAAACTTGAGCAGCTGGCAGGAACTCTTGCAGGGCTTTGGTCAATCCGAATAAATGACCAATGGAGAATTGTATTTGCTTTTGAAAACGGAGGTGCAGAAAATGTCAGAATCACAGATTACCACTAATGATAGATTACCTAATATTCATCCAGGCGAAATTCTGAAAGAAGAATTTCTTGTTCCAATGAATATTTCAGCATATCGCCTTGCAAAAGAAATTAATATTCCTCAGACTCGCATTTCCGAGATTATTCATGGGAATCGTTCCATTACAGCTGACACCGCAATCCGTTTTTCTAAATTCTTTGGAACCACTGCAGAGTTTTGGCTCAACCTTCAGAACCTTTACGATTTGGAAGAAGAAGAGAAAAATCATGC
>DBWK01000103.1:15035-17526 GCA_002308875.1 Treponema sp. UBA1240 | reverse complement strand
CCTTCATTAATAAGAGGCTGAATATCGGTTTTGGCAAAAACACCACATCGGGCGGCAATAGGATAAATAGTTGTTGCACCTTTTGCAAGCTCATTCAAGCCGGAAGCATCTGTTTCAAGCAGGGCCGCCATCTGGTCAATGAACGCACCGGTTCCACCAGCACAGGTACCATTCATACGCTGCTCAACGCCACCGGTAAAATACGTTATTTTAGCGTCTTCACCGCCAAGTTCTATAACAACATCAGTCTGAGGAATCAGTTTTTTTACGGCAGTCGTTGAAGCAACAACTTCCTGAATAAAAGGAATGGAAAGCCACTGGGAAACAGACAAACCACCACTACCCGTAACTTTTACGGAAACAGGACAATCTGCACCCTGTGAAACTTTTTTTTCAACGGTATCCAGCGCGCGTTTAACAACTGTTATGATTGTACTTCGAATATCAGCCCGGTGACGTTCATAATCACCGTATAAAACAGCATCATTCTCATCAATAACAACAACCTTAACAGTTGTGGAACCAACATCGATGCCTACGCGCAAATGAGAAACCGCACTTGTTTTAACCATAAATCAATTTTTTACCTTATTCGTAAATGCCTAACAAAATTACAAAAATTGTATCAATATCAGACATTTTATACTTTATTCCATCTGTTTTCAATGCCGCAGTGACATCTTTTTTGGTAATATTTTTATTTGCGTTGTACATATTTTTTACGTACTGAATCAGGCTTTCATCAATCTGGTATGGTTTTGCAAAAAAGCTTTTGTTCGATAATGACAACAGTGCTTTTTCAAGCCGCTCCACACGCTCTACAAGATCATTATCATACATATACAAATCAGGAACAATTGTAGCCTTGTAAAGCGCTGCTACAAAATCATCAGGCGATACATATGCGCCCGTAACACGCGGTACCAAATCCCTTACTTTTAGAACAACATCATAAAACAGTGCCGTGTTGTATGAAAAGGTCAGACCGGAGGGCAGATACTCAACCAGTTGGGTATTTCCGTAACGAAGTGATGATGGATAGAGTACAAAGCGGAAATTCTTGTCGTTTTCAGCAAAAACAGTCGCAAGTTTTACATCCAATCCCGGCAAAGCCCAAGCCGCATCAAGAGCCCGTCCGATTACATCAAGCTGTACATTGGTCAAAAGCCCCGAATTCATTATCACGGTTGCTTTTTTGCCGTCATAAGTTCCGATTTCACAGCGATTACTGTTTTCAAGTGTGGCAGGAACAGTTATTTTCCAGCCTTCGTAGAACGGATTTTCTTCAACAACAGGCTCTTCAACGGGAATTTCTCCTGATTCCGGAGCTGCATATTCCGAGTTTTCAGTATCCGCAACAACGGTAGAAGCAACGTCTTCCAACAATTCTTCCGCAAAAACAGTATGTATTAATAAAAAAACAATAAGTATGAAAAAAAGTTTTTTAGTTTTGCTCATCACTAACTCCTTGTGTATTATTCATGTCAATCATAATGCGGTCTCCAGGTTGTACCGCAAGCCCCACATCGAGGGAATCCGGCACAGCTATAAAATTGGAAGATTCCTTAACCAGAAGAACAGAACCAATATACTCATCAGCTTTTCGGAAAACAAATGCTTTTGTGTTATCAACATCGGCTGAATAAAGCGGAGACAAATAAACCACAATTTTCTGCGGATTACGAGGATCAAGAACATACCCCGCATCTCCGATTGATTTAAGCTGCGAATCAATGTAATAGTTATAAGCATCCACCAGTTTTTTCAAGCCCAACGCTTCTTCCTGTGCGCTGGATCTGACAGCAAGCAGCTCAGTAATGAGCAACTCCATGTCTTTACCGATTGAATTGGTATAATTCTTCATTGCGCGCGAAAACGACGGAATACTGTTTTCCTGCGGGAGTCCTGTTACAAATGCGGAAATGTAATTAAAACCGTCATATTTCTGCTGGAGCGAATCAAGCAGAAATTTAGTCTTTTCAGAGAGCGATTCCTGCATTAAAATCGCGGAAAAATCAGGAGCAGGCGCATCAGCGTATTCTTTGTTCGCAACGGAAGCAAAAGCATTGGCGTCTGCATCACGGATAACGGGATCAAGAGCGTTTATTTCCGACTGATACTTTGCCGTAATTGTGTCCACCGCTTTTTTGCGTTCCGCAAAACTATTATCGCGCACTTCCTGTAACTGCGCATTCAGATTGGAAATAACAGCCTCGTATTCGGTAATAAGCTGATTTTTTTCGAGTTCATATACCTGTCGCTGTGAATCGAGTTCCGCCTGCTGCTGTTGTGCTCGTTCAAGGTTTGCACTGTCCAAAGCTGCAAGCTGATTGGTCAAATCCGTAATTTTGTGGTCAATCGCAATACTGTCCTGTTCATATTTTGTATTAAGTTCCAGAACAGCATTATCGCATTTTTTAACAATTTCAGCTTTTCGGTTATTGTATTCGGATTTGGAAAGCTTGAGTGAATCGAGAACGTAAATATCCGA
>DBWK01000103.1:2493-14953 GCA_002308875.1 Treponema sp. UBA1240 | reverse complement strand
TTTTTTCAGTCAGAGCAAGATTAAGCTCATTCTGAATTCGGGAAACAGAATCAAGCAACTGCTTTAAATTCAAATCATCAAAGGCTTCAACATTTACAGAAACTTTCTCATTTTGCTTTCTAATATAAACAGAAACAAAAAAAGACAACAATCCGATACAAACAGCTGTTATTATCAGCGTTACTATAACGGTATTTGATTTGTTGCGTCTTGTTTTTGCAAACTCAGATTCTAAATCATAAGTATTTGCAGATCTTAAGTCCGAAGGACAAACCTGATCACCAAGAAACAGTTTTACTTCCGGTTTTGAAATATTTATTTTGAAGTCATCGTCCATATTCCACTCCAATCACGAGGTTTGGTATGATTCATTCGCTCAATGAAAACTCCTGCAAGCTCAAGACCGCAATCACGCATATATGGTTTTGCATCATCCCAGTCACCCTTATAATAAGCCGTCAGGCCTTTTGAGAAAATTTCAAATTTCTTTTCAAGTTCTTTGTCACCCGAAAGAACATCATACGGGAAATAGATCCGTTTTCCTTCCGTCTTTCCCTTAACCTGAACCGTATCAATTTCAAAGAACTTGTATTGTCCTGTTACAGAAAGAACATCGTTCTTTACAAATTCCGAAACAATAACCGGCAAATGATATATTCTCGTCAAACCCTCAAGGCGGGATGCAGAGTTTACGTTGTCGCCGATTACAGTAGTTGTCATTCTTTCAACAGAACCGATGTTACCGTAGAAAACCGTACCACCATCAATACCAACACCAACATCAATCAGAACAGCCTTAAAGACCCGTTCTTCAGATTCGGTAAGAGGTCTTTCCAGCTCAATTTCCTTGCGACGTGCCTTCATTTTTTCACGCAGTTTTGCGGTTTCTTCTGTAATAGTCCAAGCACTGTGCAACGCCTGCAGAGATTTGTTTTTTTCCGTATCAAGCGCGCCATATATGGCAAGAACCGCATCACCGATAATAGAACCGATAATACCATCTTCCTCATGCACACCGTTGATTGCACGTGAATAATGAATATTAAGAAGATTGATAATGTCATTTCCGAGCGTTTCGGTCATATAAGTAAAACCGCGGATATCGGAAAAAAGAATCGTCAAATCACGCTGTGTTCCCTCAAGACCAACATGGTGTTCACGGTAAGCCTGTTCAACAACGTCGCGGGTAGTAAAACGCCTGAAAATGGACAAAAGGTTGTTGATTGTAGATGAAAGCGAATTAAATGAAGCACCAAGATATGTAATATCATCATTCGGAGCACCGGTCAAATCCAGCAAATCAAGGGACTGCTTTTTCTGCATGGCATACAGGCTTTCAGTCATCTGCCGCACATACCTGAGTATGCGGGTGAACATAAAAAAGCCTAATGCAATAAAGATTATCGTCAAAACAACTATTATCCCGGATATGACAAGGAAAACCGTGTTTGATTCGCTGTGCATGTCCGAAATCAGTTCGGCACGTATCAGATAGCAGTTCCAGTCATCATGATATTTGTAAACCGCAAGATACCGACCGCTGGCAGAGTTGAAATAAACCGACCCCTCTTTTATTCCTTCATTCTTTGCGGTGTTTATATCGTTAAGAGCATCGTTATCGGGGAATATGGTCATCCGAAGGCCGCTTCCAATCGTGAAAAAAAGCAACTCTCCGTCTTCTTTGGCTCCCAAAGCCATACTATGCTTACGGGTAAAACCTTTTTCGGCAGCGCGGCTTATGGATTCAAGACAGGCGGCTTCATCACCGGAAAACTTATAAATCTCATACTGGTTGCCGGCCTGAGTGTACATTTCTTTCAATTCTTTTACCAAAAGCTGGTTGGTTAATGAAATTACCTGCTTTTGATTTAAAAGAATATTGATGTAATTTGTAGCAAAATTTGAAAACAGTAACAGACACAGAAAAACACCAAGAATCTTTACGGAAATAGGAATAATCGGTGTATTTCCTACCTTTTGAAAAAGAGACGGTCTCTCAGACATCGAATCCCCCTTTAAATTAATAATACACTGATTGCAATAAATTCGCAACCTTAGTATTCTAACAAATATGAAGAAAAAAACGCTTGCCGAAAAAGGGATAACATTATCAATTCTGACTTTGATTTCACGTATTCTCGGTGTTCTGAGAGAAACGACAAAAGCGTCTTTTCTCGGCACTTCGGCACTGGCGGACGCTTTTACAGTTGCATTTCAACTTCCGAATCTATTCCGGCGTCTTTTTGCGGAAAACAGCATTTCAGTAGCTTTCATTCCAACTTTCCGCTCTTATCTTGAAGAAAACGACAACAAAAAAACGCAGGAACTTATTTATTCAATCTTTACAATAATATCATTTCTTACAACTATTGTAGTCTTGATTGGTATCATTTTTGCCCCGCAGATTGTTCCGCTTTTTACCGACAATCCCGAAGCCGACATTCTTCCCGAAATGGCATTTTTGACACGAATAATGTTTCCTTACTTGATTGTTATTTCAATCGCAGCGCTTTTTCAGGGGATTCTTAACAGTCTTAAAATATTTTCACCATCGGGCTTTACGCCAATTCTTTTTAACATCTGCGTTATCGGTGCAACTTACATTTTTGCACCTCATTTTGCGAATCCTGCGCGGGCGATGGCTCTTGGCGTAATTGCTGGCGGAACCATACAAGCATTGTTCCAGCTGCCTTTTGTTCTCAAACAAAACTGGAAAATCGGTTTTACTTCGCTGCGCAAGGCTTTTGCTAATCCCGGAACAAAAACCATTCTGCGGCTTATAGGTCCTACTGTTGTCGGTATGGCCGCATACCAGCTGAACACATTGGTTTCGCAATGGCTTGCTGGAAAATCGGGAACAGGAATCGTTTCAAGCCTTTCATATTCTTTGCGTCTTCAGGAACTCATTCTCGGTGTTTTTGCCGTAACTATCGGTTCAATAATACTGCCCGACCTTTCAGCCCTTGCAAAAAATGAAGAATGGAACTCATTTAATACCATGCTTGAACAGGCAATGAATATAATCGCGCTTATAACAGTTCCCATAACGGCATATTCGTTAATATTCGGAGAGAACATTATCATTTTTGTATTTAAAAGCAAAAATTTTACATCCCATTCTGTACAACTTACACTGCAGGCTTTTACATGGCACATAGCAGGGCTTTATTTTATTGCGCTTAACAGAATAATAGCCCCGGCATTTTATGCACAAAAACTTACAAAACTGCCTTCCCTGGCAGGAATAATAAGCGTTGGTGTGAACATTATTCTTGCTGCTATTCTTTCAAAATTCTATAAAGGTGCGGGAATTGCATTTGCTCTTTCTGCGGCAAGTCTTGTAAACACAATTCTACTTTTTGTATTTATGAAAAGCTGTAACGGTATTCAGCGCGGCAGCATCATATCAGCTACGGTTAAATATCTTTTAAAAATAACCGCTTTTTCAATCATTGCCGTAATTCCCACAAAACTTATCAAGCCTTTTTTTGTAAATCGTTTTGCACAGTATAATCGTTTTGTAGCCCAGGGCATTCCACTTGCAGCAGGCGTTGTTGTGTTTTTTTCAACAGGCCTTCTTTTGCTTTGGCTCTCAAAAGACCCCATGCTTTCGTCAGGACTTGAAATAATAAAGCAAAAACTGAAAAAACAGGCGGACGACAACTAAAACAAAGCAGGGTTTTCTGAAACCGGCAGATTAAGATGATAGATACCCTTTTTTACTTTTACGATGATTTCAGGCGGCTTTTTATCATCACCTAATGCTTTCCGTAAGCGAAATATATAACCGTAGATTGTATTGGTATGTTTTTCAGATACTTTCCCAAAAACCTGCTCCGAAAGCTCCCTTAAGTCCGCCGTTCGATTTGACTTTAAAAACAACATATTAAACAACTTTTTAATTGCACTCTCAGAATCAATCTCATAATCAGACGCAAAATACGACAAAAAGCGGTTGTACTCCGTAAGCACAGCAGGACTTACTCTTTCCATCACCGATTTATTCAAAAAGTTACAGTATGAAATGTAATTATCCTTACTTATTGTTTTTTCAAAAGAATTATAAGGCAGAATCATTATATTTCTGTTACATTCATATATTAGAGAAAAGATTTTGCACAGCGAACCTTCAAAAGCAGCTGAATCGATTATAACAAGATTTATTTCCGTTCTGTAGAGCAAAAAAAGAATTTTAGTTAGATTGGTCTCAAAGTAAAAAACATTGGAATCTGACGGACAGTTTTTTATCATCTGATAATAATCAAAATATGAATCCAGTACCATCAAAATGTTCATTTTTCTTCTCTCCTTTACCATAACACTTGACCTTACCATGTCCGTCTGATACACTGTGAAAACTACAGGGGCGATTAGCTCAGTTGGTTAGAGTACAAGCATGACACGCTTGGGGTCACAGATTCGATTTCTGTATCGCCCATTTGCAAAGACACAGCAAAAAGCTGTGTCTTTTTTTCTCTCCGCAAAAACGTGTTAATTTAGGATATCACACTCTGTGACAGAACGCAAGATTTTGTCATAAATATTATTAAATTTTATTTATTAAAAATGTACAAACAAATCGAAAACAGACAAAAAAAAGACCGTTTTCTGCAAGCTGACTCACAAAAAACGGTCTGTTCAAACATCGAACAGTATTAGTTGTTAATACGCTCTACATATTCGTTTGTTTCAGTATTGACCATAATGCGTTCATCCTGCTTGATAAAAAGCGGAACACGAACAGTCAAACCTGTTTCCGTAACAATCGGCTTTGTTGCACCTGAAACTGTATCACCTTTAACATAGTTTTCACTTTCAGCAACGGTGAAAATCATTTTCTGCGGAATCTTAACGTCTATCGGATTTTCTTCCCAAATAAGGATAGGATATTCATCGCCTTCCTTGAGATAATACTGAAGGTTTTCGTTCAATGACGCAGGAACCATAATAGTTTCAAAACTTGTGGTATCCATAAAATAGTGACCTTCTGAATCCGAGTACTGATACTGTCCTGTGATTGTATCAACAGTTGCATCTTCAACCATATCGGGAGTTTTGATTGTCTGTGTAAGAACAGAACCATCTTTAAGGTTCTTCATCTTTACGCGTGCAAAAGCAGAACCCTTTCCAGGATTAACAAATTCTCTTTCAACAACAAGGTACGGGGCATTCTTAATCAGGAGAACTGTTCCCTTTCCAATATCGCCGCCTCTAATCATTCTATTTTCCTCACTCCAATAACAGCATAATGCTGAAAATTTACATTATTTTTATTAAGTATATAGAAAACAAAGAACTATGACTAGTCCATAACATCAAATTTAAACGGCAGAACACCGTCAATCGATTTTTTCCCGGCAAGGCACATTACAAGCCTGTCAACACCCATCGCTACACCCGAACAACGCGGAAATCCATTAAACATCTTCCAATAGTTTTCATCCACCCTGTGAGGCACCACAGCTTCTTTACATTTAAGACCGCCCTCCCGCTCAAAGTATTCCTGAACTTTTTGAGGATCAGTTTCTTCGCTGTAACAATTCGCAAGCTCAATTCCGTTTATGTATAATTCCCAGCGTTCTTTGCAATCAGGACTTCCCGCCGAATCCTGTGCAAGACACGGAACTTTCTTTGGATAGTCCATCAAAAACAAAGGCTTTTTTGTTATTTGTGCAAGATTAGGTTCAACTTTATGAACAAAAATCATTTCATACAAATCATCCCAACCGTAGGAATCATCAGTCTCAAGCCCAAAACCGGCCGCTTTTTCTGCAAGCTGCTCAGGTTCCGGGCAGTCCGACAACCTGAAACCGGCAGTTTTAAGGAAAGCCTCATCCATTGTAATTCTTTCAAAGGGAAGAGACACTCCTTCAACTTGTTCCAGTTTAAGTTCCGACAGAATTGAAGAGAACAGGTTTTCCGTTATCGTTAGCGAATCACGATAATCCGCGTTCATTGTGTAATATTCCAGCATTGTAAATTCAGGATTATGTGTCCGTCCCACCGATTCCACATTCCGGTAGCATTTGGAAATCTGAAAAACAGAAACCTTGTGCCGCGCAATCAGTTTTTTCATATAAATTTCAGGTGAGGGAACAAGATACAAGTCCTGTCTTTTTTCGGACCATGGGACCAAATACTGGGTTTTGAAAACTTCAAGACAAGTTTCGGGAATAAGATCGGGAGAAAGCGCGGGAGTATCTGTTTCAAGGTACCCGTTTCTGATAAAAAAGCTTCTTATACACTGAATAATCTTTGCGCGAAACTGCAATAATTCTAAATCCATATTAATGATTATACAGAAAAAACTGAATTTGCAAAAGTAAAGATTGTGGTGTTATAATTATCAAATGCCGCAACCCAAACTGTTTCGCATAATTGATAAAGCCGTGATGGACTACGATATGATACGGGATGGCGATTCAATTTTAATTGGTGCTTCAGGAGGTAAAGATTCCACGGCACTGGTTGAATATTTTGCATACCGAAAAAAACAAAAACGGGAAAACTTTTCGTTCACGGCGCTTCATGTTGAAACAGAAATAGGAGGACCTCTGAATCCTCAACTTAAACAGCTGTTCAACACTTGGGATGTAGAGCCTGTAATTGTTCCGGTAAAAGTACTTGAGCGGCTCAAACCGGATAAAAAAATGAACTGCTGGTGGTGTTCAACACAAAGGAGAACAGAGCTGAACAACTATGCCATTGAACACGGCTTTAACAAAATTGCGCTCGGTCATCATCTTGATGATATTTTGGAAACTCTGCTTATGAACATGCTTGAAAAAGGTGAGCTATCCACAATGCCACCGTCGCTAAAATACAACAAATACCCTGTCACCGTCATACGACCGCTTTGTATGGCAACAGTAGACACAATAATAGAGCATGCAAAAGCACATAATTACATTTCTGCCACGTGTACCTGCAACTATCAGGGAAACTCCGGCAGAAAAAAAATGCGTGCAAAACTACAGGCTCTGACTAACGGCAATCCATCTGAAAAGCAAAAAATGTTCAACGCATTAAAAAATGTCCGTATGGAATATTTGGCATATTCAACAAAACCCGGAGAGTACAAATGATAACTGTTCCCGTTCTGTCCAAAACCGAAGCAATTACTCATGTTATCTCTGTTATGACTGAGGAATTTTCTATTTATTACGACACAATCTTTTTTGAAACAAAAGAAGATCTTGAAAAATATTCCCTGAAAAAAATACCGGAGCTAATCCTGTTGGATCTCACAGACCCCACAAATGACGGGGAAACTTTTCTAAGTTGGATAAAAGAACAAAAGCCACTTGAATTCACAAGTGTCGTTGCAATAGTACAGAATGACGGTGACCGCATGGCGCTTGAAATGGAACCAAACAAAAACCTCATGCTGAGCCTTACCGAAAGAGACTTTTTACGGAATTGCACACGCCTCTTCAAAATAATAAAGCAGAACATTCAGTTCCTTTTCAACCGTAACGTACTGATAGACCTTAAGGTTCAAGAATCCGGAATATTCATCTGTGACAACGATTCCTTCGACATTATCGTTTATACCAACCTTTTGACAACCTACCTTGCGGAAACAGGAAGAATCGGGTTCGACACCAAATTCCAGCTGCAGACCGCGTTGATGGAAATGCTCCTGAATGCGCTGGAACACGGCAACTGCAACATCAACTACGATGAAAAAACCCAATGGCTTGAATCAGGCCGCGACATTCTTGAACTTATCAGCGAACGTAACAAAGACCCCGCAATAGCGGCAAAAAAAATCATACTTTCATACGATATTGACGTAAATGAAACACATTTTTCAATCAAAGACGAGGGAGACGGTTTTGACTGGCAGGACATGCTGCAGCGTGATATAGAACCTAACCTGCACGGAATGGGAATAAAAATGACCGAGAGTATGGTAAAAAGTCTTGCTTACAACGAAAAAGGAAACGAAGTTTTCTTTTCTATTATAAATGAACCAGGCTCTGTAAACCCCGAAAGAATACCGTTCAAAATAAAATGGTACAAAGACAGGTGCGTAATAAAAAAAGCGTCAGAACCAAGCGACAGCATATATTTTCTGCTCACCGGCTCAATTTCGGTTACCCACTACAGACAGGTTGTCGGGCACTATGTTCCTGCAGATATTTTGATAGGATATTCAAATCCGTTTTCATCCAAGCCTTTTTCAGGAACAATGAAAGCCGTAGATGAGGCAAAAATAATAAAAATATCAAAGCAGGATTTTGAAAACTTTTTGGAACAATATCCGTCTTTCAAGGTTTTTACGGAAAGGCTTAAAACCCGCACATACAGCGCAGCAAACCCGGTTTAAAGGCTAGCACATTCCTACGCCGAGTTCCCCTGCCCTTGTGCGCATAGCAAGAATGCAGTTCTGAATAATGTCTTCCTGTGTAAGGTCGGGAATGCTGTCCATCATCATACTCATACCTTTTTTAATAACATCGCGGTTGCAGCCTGCGGCAAAAGCAGGAGTTTTGAATTTTTTCATAACGGATTTAACTTCCATATCCATTACACTGCGTGAAGGACGTGCCATTGCACAGGCAAATATCAATCCTGTAAGCTCGTCAATCGTGAACAACACTTTTTCCATTCTGTGAACAGGCTCAACATCACAACAGATTTCCCATCCGTGACTCTGAACCGCATGTATCAGCTCATCAGTTATTTCGGGGTAGTTTGCCTTTTCTTTTTCAAGAATATCCTTTGCCTTTACACAGTGCTGATCAGGAAACTGCTCATAATCAATATCATGCAAAAGTCCTACGCATTCCCAAAATTCTACGTCTTCTTCTTTCAAAAGCTTCGCCCAGTAACCGAGAACAACAGAAACAGTAAGACAGTGTCTTTGCAGAGTGTTTGACGTAACATATTCAGAAAGCAGTTTTTTAGTATCAGATAATTTCATTATACAACTCCGATCTCATTCCAAAAAGTAACTGCATGGTTTTAAAACGTCCAAGCAGCATTCGTATTAGTAAAGACAGCAGAAAAGCTACAATGGCAACAACAAAGAAAAGCACATACTGATTTGCAATAAACCGCATTGCAACAAGCGCAACAGCAATAACAAGCGTAAGTGCCGAATACATATTAAAAACAGTACATTCCGCAACAGTTTTCATAAATCCGCTTGTTTTGTCAAAGTATCTTTTAAAAACGGCAATACCCGCAAGCAATCCGAGCCATATCAAAGCACGGCTTACAACATGACGGGTAAGCGCATTTCCGTAACGTTCCGAAAAAGCAAGAAAAACATTAAAGCAAAAAAGAGCCAGAAAACAGGCAAAAAGCCAGTGTCTGTTGCGCTTTACCTTTTCCTGCACATTCTCATACTGAAACAAAAAAGCCCCGTACATGAACGGCAAAAAGACATCCAAAAAATCAGCCGCATTATTAAAGAAGAAAACAGGCTTAAGAAAAAAAACAAATCCCGAAACAAAAATCAGAATAAAATGAACATTTACATCATTCAGATTAAACTTTGCAAGAAGAGGTCTGCAGAAAAGCAGAATAAAACATGAAGCGGCAAGATAAAAAAAGATCCAGAAATTTGAAAGAAAAATAATGCCGCCGTTATTAAAATATGCAGACAAATGCTGATAATATGCAGGAATCGTTTTAAAAGCCATGTCTGAACCGGCAGTTCTCATTCCGGTAAAAATCTGAAACGGCACAAAAATAATCATACCGGTTGCAAACGGAATCAGCAGCGATTTTACAACAATCAGTACATATTTTTTTATTTCTGCATCAGAAAGCAGCTTTGCCGCACATATTCCCGTCAAAACCGAGAACATTGGGAATATCCACAGCAAAAGAAAATTTGAAACCTGCTGAACAATTAAATTTTCTCCTGCAAAAAGGAAAAAACTCTTTTCCGCTGCGGAAAACAACAATGATGAATAAAAGAAAAACAACAGAATACCAGTAAGAGCAAAAATGTTGACAAAAAACAGCTTTTTCAAACTTTTATCCCCAAAACCCACATTTTGTTAAGCAGTCTAATTCATCAGTTCTTCAATATCCACTTCACCTGCAAAGCATGGCATTGTAACAGCCCAGTTCTCAAGAACCTGAGGATGAACTTCACCAAAGATACCGATTACTTTTTGAGAACCGTCCTTCTGCTTTTTAAGGATATTCGCCTGACGACCGGGAATAAAACGAGGGTCGTTGCTTTCGCTTACAATGTATTCATTGTCAAGGAAGTGCAGGATTGTGGCAACTTCACTGGCGGCACTGTTAAAGTTTGCGTCACTTGTAGAAGTTAAGAATCCCAAGCTCTGAACGGTTTTTGTTCCAGTGTTTTCGGACTGATCAAGATATGCGATTTTTCCGATTTCAAAGATTTTATGCGGATAAACGGCATTACCGGAAACAGCCTCAGCTCCGAGCAGAGAAGCAATAATTGAAGGCCGGACAAACTGATAGTTTTCCGACATCGGGTTGGCAATTTCAATAACTTTTTCGCCGCTTATATTCATCTTGTCAATAAAATCGCGTTTTGAACCGAGGTAGTTAAAAATCATTTCCTGATAACCCAGACCTACCATAAGGCTTTTTGCCTTGCGGCTGAACGTTGTAACCGCAGAAAGGCGTCCGATTGTAAAATCATGCGGCTTTTCGGGCGGGAATGAAGAAAGTTCATTACCCATCATTATGTCTTCAATTACATCAACTTCGTGCAAAAAGTCGTTGCGATATGCGGGCGGAGTAACAACAATTTTACCGTCTGATGTTTCAGCCTTAACATCCATTTTGGCAAGAGCTTCAACAGCTTCTTTTTCTGAAAGGTTTGAACCCAAAAGCTTGTTGATTGCGCCGACAGTTGTAGAAATCGGTTTTTGAAAATAGAACGGAGTTACGATTGATTTTCCGAATCCAGTATCATAAGGGTGATTTACCTGAACAGGCAGAATCGTGTATCCCGCATCCGCAAAATCACAAGCTACGATGTTCACGGCAAGCAAAAGAGAAGGCATATCGGTACCGGTCATCTCAACCATAAGGTCTTTGTCGCCTACCTGAACTGCACCGAGCGTTGCACTGTTAATAATAGGAGCCATGGACATTACTTCGTTTTTGGCATCCACAAGAAGAGGAAACTGTTTTGCGTCCTTAAGAATCCAGCCGTATTCCTTTCCTTTTGGATGGTCGGAAAGAATCTGACGGCAGGTCATTTTTTCTTCACAGGCAAGCGGAACAAAAGAAGTCTTATCAGGATCTACAGCCTTATAATTTACAGGCCATGTAATATTGGCGGAACGATAAACACCCATCGAAATTGAACGGCGTTTGCGACCAAAGTTCCAGCAGAGTTTTTCCTGCGTCTGGATAATATCCAAAAGCATAGGCTCATCTATTGCTTTGCCTGAAATAACAAACGCAGCCATGTAGGGACGAATGTCTTTCAGCCCTTTATCAACATTAACAACTCTGTTCCCAAAATCCTGAGTTTTTTTGTCGGTTGACATAAAAGAAGAATAATCAGTAAGTTTGCCACCGTTATGAACACGCAGACAACGCGCAATTCCCGCTGTTGACCACAAATCAGGACGGTTTGTGTCATTAAGTTCTATTTTTATAACCCGCTGGTCTTCCGGCATGGAAGTATCGGGCTTTTCGTCAAGTTCAGCCTTTCCGCTTTCAAGGCGGTTTTCTAATGTTACATAATCATAATGAGTTCCAAGAAGATTAAAAAACAACTTTTCATTAACTTCAATCTTTGGCATTTCGTAATCCTTTCTGATAGTTTCTTCAATACTGCATATTATAGCGAAATCAGTATAAAACGTAAAGCATATTATTTTCCAAGGTTTTTCAAAATTGCGGACGAATTATTATATTAAATTGTTTTTGAAAGCATATTTTTGATACGGTTCAGAGACCTCTTTTTATCCATTGTCCAAAGCGGTGCAACGAGAAGACGTTTTGGAGGATCACCCGTGAGCCGGTGAATCACCATTTTGGGAGGAATAAGCTTAAGGGCGCATTCCAAAAGCCTGTAGTATTCGTCTTCTTCAAGAACAGAAAAAGTACCTTTGCGGTATTCGAGTTCAAGGTCTGTGTCTTTAAGAACATAAAGACATGTAATCTTTATGCCGTCAGCGCCGGAATCAATAACCGTACGCACGGTGTTCATCATCTGCTCAGGAGTTTCGTTAGGCAGCCCGAATATCACATGCGCAACAACATGAATCCGCGGATTCGCCCTGTGAAGCCGTTCTACAGCGTCCATATATACGCTGTTGTCAAATCCGCGCCGTATGTATTTTGCCGTATCTTCATCCGCTGTCTGAAAACCCAGTTCCACCTGAACGAAAGTCTTTTCCGAAAGGTTCCCCAAATAATCCACACATTCTTTTGAGAGGCAGTCAGGTCGTGTTCCTAGTGCGAGCCCTGCAACATCAGGCGCGGAAAGTGCCTGTTCCCACAA